>DUOA01000038.1 GCA_012839095.1 Clostridiales bacterium | reverse complement strand
TAGTGTTTATATTAGTTCAAACTCCACGACGGTATCAATATCATCCGGCAGCGGATAGGTAAAGGATTCCACCGGACCAAAATTAATAAAGGAATAATCCGGAAACTCAGCTACATTCCAGGCTTGATTCAGCTTCATTTCAGAGCCGTCGGCTACCAGGCGCGCCTTCTTAATTCTTTCTGCGGGAACAGGAATGGGCAGGGGTCCTATGTTGCCGTCAAAAATGTGGGCATAAAGAAACTTTCCCTTCTGGGTGAAATATCCCCATTCCGGTTTTTCAAATGAGGCCTTGCCACAGCTGTAGATGCTGCTGCCATTCTTCCTCATCCACTTCCCTATCTCTGAAAGAATTTCAAGTGACTCATCCGGTATCCTTCCATAGGCATCCGGCCCTGCATTCAGGAGCAGATTCCCGTTCTTGCTCACACATTCCACCAGCTTCCTTATTATAAGCTTTGGTGACTTGAATAATTTATCGTCAGAGCAGTATCCCCAGTGGTTGTTCATGGTTATGCAGGCTTCCCAGGGTATTGGATTCCCCTCTTCATCAGTGATGCCTTCCGGGGGTATGACCTGTTCCGGAGATGCAAAATCACCGGAGTAAAAGCTGGGATTCCTGGTCTTAATGCTGCCAAAACCATGACCGCCTGTTTCCAATCTGTTGTCCAGTATAATATCCGGCTGACAGGTGCGCACCATTTTGACCAGTTCAGATGCCCTCCATTTTTCACCGGCCATATCACCATATGAAAAGTCAAACCACATTATATCTATTTTTCCATACCGGGTACACAATTCTTTAACCTGACCGTGCATATACTCAAGATATCTGTCAAAGTTGTGCTGCTTGCCTTTAAATGCTTCATTATCCCGCATGGGATGATTTTGATCGCCATAAGCAGGATAATCCTCATGATGCCAGTCTATGAGCGAATAATAGAAGCCTACTTTCAAACCCTCGGCCCTGAAGGCATCAACATATTCCCTTATAAGATCCCTGCCCGCCTTGGTATTGGTGGATTTGAAATCAGTCAGCTCAGAGTCAAAAAGGCAGAAGCCATCATGATGTTTTGTAGTCATAACCGCATACTGCATTCCGGCTTCTCTTGCAGCCCTTGCCCAGCTTTTCGGATCGAAGGCTGTTGGATTAAATTCTTCAAAGTACTTATAATACTCTTCTGCCGTAATTCTTTCCGTGCTTCTTATCCATTCTCCCCTTGCGGGAATGGCATACAGACCCCAGTGGATAAACATGCCAAACCTCGCTTCCATAAACCATTTTGTACGCCTTGTTCTTTCCTCAATAATGTTCATATCTGTTTACCTCCTCTTGTTGCATTGCCTGGTTAATTTATGCAAGTCTGCCAGCAAGGCAGCATCAGTCTTATGAACATTTCACCCTGTATTCACCCGCTGTCAGAGTGAACCTTACAAAGCCGTCCTCCTGGCCGGCATCCACATCTGACTCGGCAAGGGGTTTGCCGTTTATTACTACCTTTGCCGGCTCAGTATCAGGCAGGAGCACATCTGCGCTTGCATCAAAGGGAATGGCAAAATGATATTCCAGACCGTCCTCTTCATAGCTCCATCCGCTTTCATATCTTCCGGAAGCGGAATTCAGCCATGCTTTGGCCCACCTAATGCTCTCATGCGGCTTGGGAGCCAGTAAAGCCCTGCGGAATCCGGGACAGTCCTCCACCGGGTTAATTCCACACATATTTCTATACATCCATTCCACAATGGAGCCATAGGCGTAATGATTCAGAGAGTTCATTCCAAGCTCGCCAAACTTACCGTCAGGCCGCAGGGAGTTCCATCTTTCCCAAATGGTGGTGGCACCCATCTTCACCTGATACAGCCAGCTGGGGTAATCCTCGTTTAAAAGCAGGCGGTAGGCAAGGTCATTGTATCCGTTATCCGACAGCACTCTGCAAAGCAGGGGGGTGCCTACAAATCCTGTTTTCAGATGATAGTCATTTTCCTTCAGCAGCCTGTGCAAATTGTCAGCAATCCGCCTTCTGAAGCCCTCCGGCACCAGATCAAAGTGCAGGGCCAGGACATGAGCGGTCTGGGTATCCACAGCCAGCCTGCCCCGCGGAGTTATGAATTCCTCCTTAAAGGCTGCCTTCACTTCGTCGGACAAGGCCAGGTATTCTTCTGCCAAATCATCCCTGCCAAGTACCTTTGCAGCCTTTGCAACCAGCCGGGCTGAATAGGAATAATAGGCTGTGGCAATCAGTTCGGTGGGAGTTCCGCCCATGGGGTTGTACTCACCCGGGCCGTCCAGGGCCAGCCAGTCACCAAAGTGAAAGCCTTTATTCCACAGGCGGCTGCCATCGTCCATGTCGCGTATCCAGTCCACCCAGTTCTTCATGCTTTCCAACTGCTGCTCCAGTATGGCCTTATCCCCATAGTGGATGTATGTATTCCATGGAATGACCGTTGCTGCATCCCCCCATACCGCTGAACCGCCGTAGTTGTGAGTTCCGGGCTCTCCGGTCAGACTGGTTTTGGGCACAACATGGGAAACCATGCCCTTGTCTTCTTCCTGTTCCCGGGCCAGATCATAGAGATACTTATGATAAAAGGCATTTGTATCCATGTTAAAGCAAGCCGTACCCGAAAATACATTGGCATCCCCCGTCCATCCCAATCGTTCGTCTCTTTGCGGACAGTCGGTGGGTACATCCAGGAAATTGCCTTTCTGGCCCCACAATGCATTTAGGAACAATCTGTTTACCAGGGGATTTGAGGTTTCTATACCACCAATCAGTTCCATGTCCGAGTACAGCACGCATCCGGTAAAGTCGCTGGGATTAATCTCTCCCGGCCAGCCTTCAACCTTTAGATAGCGAAAGCCGAACCAGGTAAAATAGGGCCGCACTTCAGCCGGCTGCCCGTCGGAAATATAGTGGTACTCTGCCTTGGCAGTCCTGAGGTTTTCCCTGGAGAAGTTTCCGTCCTGCAGCTCTTCGCCATGATAGAATGTTATTTCAGTTCCCTTGGGTGCCTGTACCCTGAATCGGATCCAGCCTACCATATTCTGTCCCATATCCAATACAGTTTCGCCTTTGGGTGTGGTAATTACCTTCTCAGGTTTGCGCTCTTCCATAATATAAACAGGCAGACTGCGCCGCGGTTCAACCTTGTTAAGGTCTATATCAATAAGCCGGGTTCCGGACCAGCCTGAGGTATCCAGTCCGGGCTCAGACCAGCCTGCTGTTTTTTTATTTGCATCAAATATTTCCCCGTCATATATGCTGCTGAATTGTACCGGACCGGGTGCGGCCTTCCAGCTGCTATCGCTGGCCAGGGTAACCATCCGGCCATCCCTGTATTCCACGATCAATTCACAGAGGAATGCCATGGTATCGCCGTAAATGTTTCCTTCATTGTCCGGAAAACCGTAGCGGCCCATATACATGCCTTCTCCCAGCATGGCTCCTATGGTGTTTTCGCCCTGCTTAACCATATCTGTGACATCAAAGGTTTGGTACTGAATCCATTTGTCGTAGGCATTCAAATAAGGAGTAAAATATTCCTCCCCAACCCTTTTCCCATTCAGTTCCAGCTCATACAGACCCAGGCCGCTGACATATACTCTGGCAGACTTAACCTCTCCATCCAGATGAAAGTCCCTGCGAAGCAGAGGGTGAATATTTTTTTCCTCCCAGTCAGGCGTGATCCACCGGGCTGTCCAGGGCTCATCCATTTTTGAGGTTTCAAACCATTGAACCGGACTTTGAATCTCATCCCCCCTGTCAGTCCAAACAGTGACACGCCAGAAATAACGTGTGCGGGGTTTCAGATCAACAGGCAGGCGGAAGCCAAGGCTGTCCACTTCTTCACTCCTGCCCGTGTCATACAGAACAGGGCTGAATTCCTCATTCTCTGCCACCTGAACCCGGGCAGCCTGCTGGAATACTGCTCCAGGAGCTTCTGTAACCCAGCTCAGCCGGGGCCGGTCCAGATAAAAACCAAGCGGATTGGTAATACGATTGCATTTCATCCGAGTAATACGCATATGATTGGAATCCTCCTATCGCTCTCTATACAATTTTTCTTAAGGAATTTTACACACTTATATTGCAATTTGACCCGCGTCTTTAATAATGATATCACATAAACGCTGTTTCGGCATCGCAAAAAAATCCTTATTCAAAGATAATTACAGTTGTTTCTTTTTTCTTTGAAAACCGACAGATTTTCTTAAAACCGGCAGAACTCTATATTGAGAAAATGCTGTCAGGTTGGAAATGAGCTGAAAAAGAGAGTAAAGATGAAATAATTCCCTGTAATATGTAAATAATTTATTATGAAATGGATTCTTATGGAAACAGGCAGGTGAGCCGGATTGGCTGATTTTCTTTCCAGGCTGTTCGGAAAAAAAAACAAAGGTAAGGAACATGTTCCGGACTTGGAACATTTAAGCAATCTTACCTTGTCAAAAGATGCGATATATAATATTAAACTGATAAAACTGCTAATGAACAACAGCTTTGACATAAAATCCAGGGATTTTCAGGTTTGCGGGCTGGCTTTGCCTGCATGTGTAGTTTATATTGAAAACCTGGCTGAAGAAAGTATCATACGGGATCATATACTAAAACCATTAATGTTTGAATCCCTGCCTGTGGCCAATACCGGAAAGGGCAGCCTGAGCCTGCAAAAGATTAAGGATACCATGTTTGCCGGAGGAAGCATTAAGGAGGTCAGATTTTTAGATGAAACAGTTCAGAGTATTATGTCCGGGGATACATTGCTCTGCATTCAGGGATATGATACCGGCCTCATGATAAATACCAGGGAACACGAAGGAAGAAGCATCGGAGAATCAAATATTGAGCCATCCGTCAAGGGGCCGCAGGAGGCATTTGTTGAAACCCTGAAGAAAAACCTGGGACTTATAAGAAAGAGGATCAGGGATCCCAATCTGTGCCTGGAGCTTTGCAAAGTCGGCGAGCGCAGCAAGACGGATATTGTCATTGTATCCATAAAGGGGATTTCTGATGAAGACATCAAGAAGGAAGTAATTAAAAGAATAACATCGGTTGAAATAGATGGAATTATCGAGGCAGAACAACTGGGACAGCTGATATCGGACAATCCCAATTCTATTTTCCCGCTGTTTCAGACAACAGAACGGCCCGACAAGCTGTTTTCCACCCTGATGGAAGGAAGAATAGGGGTTTTTCTGGATGGCTCCCCCATGGTGCTTATTGTGCCGGTTACACTTCCCATACTGATGCAAAGTGCGGATGACTACTTTGAAAACTGGATAGTCGCTTCCGTAATTCGTATTACAAGGTATATCGCTCTATTTATCTCAATCCTCTCTCCGTCCCTTTATATTTCAGTAACCTCTTTTAACCCCGGTATGCTGCCCACACATCTGGCCTTATCCATAGCAAGCACAAGGTCCGGCGTGCCCTTTCCGGCAATTATCGAAGCTATGCTGATGGAAGTTATTCTGGAAATACTGCAGGAAGCAGGCATCAGACTGCCAAGGGTAGTCGGCCAGACTGTTTCCATAGTCGGAGGTTTGGTTATCGGCCAGGCTGCGGTTCAGGCCGGAATAGTCAGCCCTATCATGGTGATAATCATTGCGGTTACCGCTATCTGTTCCTATGCCCTGCCAAGTTACAGCCTGGGCCTGGCTACCAGAATTCTCAGATTTCCTTTCATGATTGCCGCTGTTACCTTTGGAAGTTATGGTGTATCCATGGGGCTCTTGTTTTTACTTGCATACCTTTCCTCACTGAAAAGCTTTGGTGTCAGATACCTGAGTTCTTTGAGTCCCTATCGGGTCAGTGACTGGAAGGATACAGTTATTCGTACCGGCTGGCGTACCATGATCAAAAGGCCGGAATTAATTCAGCATGATGACTCCGTTAGGGAAACTGCCGGAAAAGGGAGGAAATGAAGTGAAAGCTGATACCTTGAGGCCCAGTCAGGTGATGAGTATAGTTGCCATCGCAGCTATGGGAGTCGATCTCTTAATGGTACAGAATACTATGGTTTCATATGCAGGAAGGGATGCCTGGATATCACTGCTCCTTGGAGGATTTCTTGGAATTTTCTTCGGCGGTTTTATGTACTATCTGGCCAACCTTTATCCTGACAAGGATTTGCCTCAGATTTTCGTTGAGGTGGCCGGAAAATATATAGGAAGGCTTTTAATTATCCCGCTTTTGATATATGTACTGTTTCATACCGGCCTTTCCATCAGAATCTTTGCACAGACTCTCCTCATGTTCCTGCTGGATCGTACCCCCATTTTTGCCATCGTTATTCTGATGGTTATTGTTGTTGTCTATACGGTTTATAAAGGAATCTACACGCTCAGCGGGGTTATAGATATCATATTTCCTTTTGCAATAGTTACCGTAACCATGTTAATCCTCTTGTCTTTTCAGCAGGCCGAATTTGATTTCATTAAACCTGTTCTGTACAATAACTACCCTAAAGTCCTGAGAGGGAGCTTTTTGGGATTGGTGCAGTTCACCGGATTCGGGCACATAACATATGTTCTTTGTTATGCCCATGGCTCCAAAATCAGCTGGAAGTGGTATGTGACAGGTGCCGGGATTCCTATTGTCCTGTATGTTGCCCTGACTATCGTTACCATCATGGCCTTCAACCCCATGGGGGTGATCAGCCTTACCTTTCCAACCCTGACTCTTTCCAAATCCATTGAGTTTCCCGTTACTTTTCTGGAGCGGCTGGAATCCTTTGTTGCCATGCTTTGGATTTCCATTGCATTTGGCTCAATATCACTGTTTACCTTCAGCTCCGTTCGGAATTTTGTTGCCCTGTTTAATATAAGAAATGAAAAATTTGTGAAGTTAGCAACGGTAATCCATATTCCCCTGCTGACGATCGTTGCCCTTGCAGTGAAAAGCGGCCTGAAGGTGATTGAATACTATTTAAAACTGAACTACGTGCTGGCTGCATTGACAATAGTGATCTTTCCCGCAATTACAATTATTGCGGCATTCAAGAAAAGACGGGAGGGAAAGGCATGAAAAAGCTGATGCTGGCTTTGCTGTGTGCAACTGCATTTCTGCTGACCGGATGCTGGGATCGAACGGATATTGAGTCGAGAGGTTTTGTTCTGGGAATAGCAATCGACAGTTACCCCCCTGCCCCGAATAAGCCCGAAAAAGGAGGCTCTGCCTCAGCATCTTCAGAAGAAAAAGAGAAGTTTGAAAAAATGGAGCTTTATATAGAGCCTCCCACTTACGCCATAACAGTTCAACTGCCTGTGATGAAAAAGGCGGAACTGACTACTGCAGCAACGGGCAGCGGCGGCGGGGAAGGATCAAAAACATGGGATATTACTCAGATTGGGAACTCCTTCATGAATATGAACCGCGAAATGGCGACCCGTACCAACCTGTCACTTTATTATGAACACCTACAGGTTATAGTCATTTCTGAAAGTGTGGCCAGGGAAGGTATCGAGAATACTATGGACTTTTTTGTACGGGATCCGGAAATGAGACGAAGAGTAAAGGTTTTTATCAGCCCGACAGAAGCTAAGAGCATTCTTGCTGTACAGCCCAGAGTAGAAGACTATTCTTCAATTTACCTGGCAAAACTGCCGATTAATGCTCTTAAGAACTCCAAAATAGTCCATGAGACAGACCTTGGAAAAATTATCGACAGTATACACGGGGGATACGATTTTCTGCTGCCCAGGGCAGAAGCTGTCAAGGATGAAATCAAGACCAGCGGAGCGGCAGTTTTCAACGGACATATAATGACCGGCTGGATAAGCGGCATAGAGCTGGAAGCCGTAAAAATGATGGGAAACAGATATGTGGGCGGCGTTCTGCCGATTCGATCCCCGGGAGACAGGGAGGGCATCATTACCATGGAGGTAACCAAGTCAAAGTCAAAGATTACACCTGATATCTCAGGAGATTTTCCTGCTTTTAGAATAGAAATAAAGGTAGAAGGAAACTATGCGGAAGGCGTTTTTATACATACCCACGGAGAGTTGGACAGCCGGTTTTTAAAAAATCTGGAAGACGATTTTTCCAGGCAGATTGAAAAGAGCTGCCTGCAGGCTGCTGAAAAACTTCAGGAGTATAGGGCAGACGTTATCGGACTTGAGCGAATCCTTGAAAGCAAACACCCCGGATACTGGGATAAAATCAGCAGCGACTGGGATGACGTTTTCTCAAAGGCCAAAATAGAGGTAGAAGTTAAGGTAGAACTCAAATTGACCGGCATCGTCAAGTAAAATTCAATAACACATATATCCCTTATGTCGTCATTTGCTGCCATACAAATCGGTGCCAGAATCAGACATCATCATCAATTTATATTTGGAATCTGCCAGTCTATGGGTATCTGCCCCGTGGATTTCAGGAATTCATTGGCCCGGGAAAAATGGCGGCAGCCAAAAAACCCCCGATCTGCCGAAAGAGGGCTGGGATGCACTGTCATCAGTACAAGATGCTGTTTATTGGTAATAAAGGAAGCCTTGCTTTTGGCATTATTGCCCCATAGCAGAAATACCACCGGCTTTTCCTTTTGATTCAGCAGCGTAATAATGCGATCGGTGAGCTGCTCCCATCCCTTGTTTCTGTGAGAATTGGCCCTGCCTGCAACCACGGTCAGACTGGTGTTCAGAAGCAGCACACCTTGCTTTGCCCAGGGCACCAGGCATCCGTTGTCGGGAATGTAACAACCCACATCCGCTGCCAGTTCCTTGTAGATATTCAGCAAGGAGGGAGGAACGGCCACCTCTTCCTGAACGGAAAATGCCAGACCATGAGCCTGCCCTGGCCCGTGATAGGGATCCTGCCCCAGGATAACCACTTTGGTATCCTGATAGGAAGTCAGCCGCAAAGCCTCGTATATTTTATACATATTCGGATAAATTGTCTTGGTCCGATATTCGTTTATCAGAAATTGTCTGAGCTTAAGGTAGTAGTCCTTATTAAACTCATCCTTCAGCAGCACATCCCAGTCATTTCCCAAAGGTTTCAAAATATCACCCAATCCCCTGTTGTTCATATTTGAATATTCCCTGTTCATTATATCATAATTTAGCGGCCGGAAGTCAGCAAGATAGGATGAGACTGCGCAGGAATTACCATTTACATTGTCAGCCTCATGTAGGATAATATAAGTCGATATGCTGTTTATGCAGTTGAATACGCGGTATAATATATTGTATTTTAAGCGGAAAGCACCACAGGAAGGGGCATTTTATGAAACTGGGTCTGGGAATTGACACCGGTGGTACATACACCGATGCTGCTATATATGATTTTGAAACCATGCAGGTCCTGGCTGCTGCCAAGGCCTTGACAACAAAGGAAAATCTGGCTGAGGGAATCATTCAGTCTCTCAGCGGACTGCCGAGGGATCGGTTTGCAGACATACAACTGGTATCACTGTCTACCACTCTTGCCACCAATGCCTGTGTGGAAAACAAAGGCGCAAGAGGAAAGCTTGTACTAATAGGCTATGATCTTCAAATACTGACAGAGCTGCGCAGCAAATACGGCCTGCCTGAAATCAGTGAAATGATAGTAATTCCGGGCGGCCATGGCCAGCAGGGTCAGGTATTGTCCCTGCCCGACTGGGACAGGATGGAGAAGCTGGTCAGACAGGCAGATCAAAGCACGGATGCATACGGCGTTGTAGAATACTGGGGCATTCGAAATCCGGAATTTGAGCAGGAAGCAAAGCGGCTTATCCGGCAGTGGACGGGAAAGCCTGTAGTCTGTGCTCATGAACTCAGCGGCGAAATCAACACCCTCCGCAGGGCATCCACCACCCTGCTGAATGCAGGCCTTATAAAGCTTATAGATGAACTTCTGGATGCCATAAAGGAAGGCATGGCCAGAATGGGCATATCCGCTCCCATCATGATAGTCAGAGGAGATGGAACCCTGATGTCCGAATCCTTTGCAAGGGAACGTCCGGTGGAGACCCTGCTGTCGGGGCCGGCCGCCAGCGTAGTGGGCGGGATGGAGCTAACCGGAAGCAGGGATGCACTAATTCTGGACATAGGCGGCACCACCAGCGATCTGGCCCTTGTCCGAAACGGCCTGACCGTCCTGGCTGAAGAAGGCGTGGATGTGGGTGCCTGGAGAACCGGCACAAAAGCCATTAAAATCCGGACCATCGGGCTTGGCGGCGACAGTATTATAACCTTCG
The DNA here is from genome assembly GCA_012839095.1 of Clostridiales bacterium. GTDB lineage: Bacteria > Bacillota > Clostridia > Caldicoprobacterales > DTU083 > DUOA01. The sequence goes on along the minus strand of DUOA01000038.1, from coordinate 3,913 downwards.
ATCAAAATGATACCCTGCTCATCGGACCCCGGAAGGCAACTCCCCTGTCCTGGCTGGCCCAGCGTTACCCTGAGGTTAAACAGGAACTCAGGCGAATACGGGATGATAACAGGTGGCACAGCCTTTCCCTGGGTGAATTCTATTATCTGGTATCAATGCCTGACCCCCATACTGAACTGACTCATGAAGAAATGAGTATTCTTGAAACCCTGAAGGACGGGCCCAAATGTCCGGAGGAATTGGCAGAGCTGACACAAACCAGCATTTTTCTGCTCAGGACAGAAAATCTGGAGCATCTGGGCATAATTGCCAAGGGCGCACTTACCCCTTCGGATCTGATGCATATAAATGGGGATTATCAGTCCTGGGACAGAGAAAGTGCCCAGCTGGGAGCTGAAATAATGGCCAACCGGCTTAATATGACTGTAGATGAACTGATTTGCACTGTATATGAAAAAATCATTCATATGCTGTATGATCTGATTGTGGAATTTCTGCTGACCAGGCATATGAAGAAGGTAAATCATACGCTTTCCCCGGATGCGCGTGAGCTTATGAATATGGCTTTTGAGAATCCTTACGATGATATACGGATTCAGGCATCCACTCCCCTTCCTGTGGTCGGCATAGGTGCCCCCGCCCATATCTTCCTGCATCAGGTTGCCGCCATGCTGGGTACCAATGCATTGCTGACAGCTCATTCAGGCGTTGCCAATGCTGTCGGGGCGATAACCGGCAGTATAGTCGGAGAGGAGACTGTTCTTATAAAACCCAGGTATGACAGTACCGGCATAACAGGATATGGATGCCACGGAACATATGCCTATATGGAAACGGATGATTATGACGAGGCTGTTAAGTGGGCCAGGGAAACAGCAGCAAAATATGCAGAGAGTCAGGCACAGGCCATGGGTGCATCCAATATAACAGTTGAGGTCAATGAGTCCAGTAATCTTTATAATGACAGTGATATACAACTGTTGATGGAAACCGTTATTACCGCCAGAGCTGTTGGGAATCAGGCTATCTTCAGTATGGATATGTAACAAGAATTAACAATATATTCATATTTAGTTCATATTATGGTGTTATAATTTATATGAAGGAAGATACAGGTGTTTCCTGCAGAAAGGGGAATGATATATGGATATGCTTTTATCCTTAATGCGCATAACAATGTTTATACTGCTCTTCAGAGCTGTAATATCCATAATAACAAGTATAGTAATGACAAGGAAAATTAAGCAGGCACAACAAAAACAGGCTGCCTGGAATCAGCAGATGATGGAGATGAAAGAAAAACAGCAGCCGGTGGAGTTTCAACCACAGATGGTAAAGGACGACTACTGCGGCAGAATGGTGAGCAGGGACAAGGCATACATCGTCCGTTCGGAAGACAAATCCTATCATTTCTGCAGCTGGGAATGCCGGCAGAAATACATCAGCAGCGAAGCCGGCTGACCCGCAATTGCAGTTAAAGTAACCTACTGTCGTTCTGCGACAGTATTAACAATATAAGCCCTGGGGCGTAAATTGCTCCAGGGCGCTTTGTTTTCCTGTTCTTCTCTGTCTCCCCCTAACCCTTTTCCTTTATCAATTCAGGAATGCCTTGGAAGCATTATTCCTTTCCATACCGGAATACGATATAATAGTAATATATATTAAGCATGCATCGAAAGGATCGAAGCCCATGGCAAGAAGAAGACAAAACAGAATCACTTTCACCACAGTCATCATAGCTCTTATTATTCTGGCCTTATACAACCTTATAGAATCAAGAGACCTTTTCCCGGCCAGAGAAACGCCCGGTATGCAAAGCCAGGATGAGCTTCAGGATGATCTTCGGAATGATCTTCGGGATGATCTTGTAGAAGTGCACTTTATCGATGTAGGACAAGGGGATTCGATCTATATTAAAACACCTTCACAGGACATTTTAATTGACGGGGGAGAACGAGGGGATACCGTTGTTGATTACCTGAGAAGCCAGGATGTGGATGATTTGGAGCTGGTCATCGGCACCCATCCTCATTCCGATCATATCGGCGGCCTGATAAACGTTTTTGAGGAAATTCCGGTTAAGGAAGTAATGGATCCCGGTGTGGTACATACAAGCAAAACCTTTGAAGATTACCTGACGCTTATTGATGAAAAAAACATGATATTTACGGTTGTACGGGCCGGAACAAAACGGGTTTATGATGACGGAGTCGTCATTGAGATCCTTTCCCCCGTCAATCCCGGCAGCGACAACCTGAATGATGCCTCCATAGTCGCCAGACTGACCTTTGGAGATATTGCCTTCCTGTTTACCGGGGATGCAGAAACACCTTCGGAGAATGAAATGCTAATTGCAGGTGCGCCACTGAAGAGCACGATCCTGAAGGCCGGTCACCATGGAAGCTCCACCAGTACAGGCGATGACTTCCTGGAGGCTGTCTCCCCTGAAGCAGTTGTAATAATGTGCGGCTACGACAACTCATACGGCCACCCTCACCGGGAAATACTGGAGAAATTGGATGTAGCCGATGTGGAAGTTTACAGGACAGATTTGCAGGGCTCAATTGTTTTTGTAACAAACGGAAGAGATTACGAAGTTTACCATGAAGGAAGCAACGGAGAAGACTAATTTTATTTTTATTTATGCCAATGAAGCGGAGTGAAAGAATTGAAGGCAGTGATAGATCGGATAGAAAATCAGATTGCAGTTGTTTTATTCGGGGATGAAGAAATAAAGGTGGACTTGCCCTTGTCTTTGCTCCCCGACGGGGTCAAAGAAGGCAGCCACCTGAATGTCACCTTTGAACTAAATCCGGAAAGTGAAGCAAGTAAGCGGGAAAGAGTGGCTGGTTTACTGGAACGCTTATCACGCAAAGGTGAACAAGCACGTAAACTATAATCCCATAAGCTCATACAGTGCAATGGCTATGGGTTCATAATCATTGATAGCATCCCCCAGGCCGCTTTCCCTTATCCTGCAGACTTTTCGGGAAAAGGGAATTGTCTCCTGATTCACCACCCTCATCATGGGTTCCTCCAGAAGTTCTCTGCATCTGCCGTAGATGCTTCCAAGAATGATAACCTGTGGATTCAAAATATCAATGAAAAGGGAAAGTGCCTTACCCAGATAGGTTCCGCAAATTGTAAAGATTTCGCGGGCCAGAGCATCCCCTGCCTTTGCTGCATCAGCCACAATATGAGCTGTCAAACAATTCAATTCCTCAGGGTTTTTGCAAAAGCTGACCTTTTCTCCCACCTGAAATTTTTCCAGTACCTTAGCCCTGGCCAACTGGGCAATCCCGCCGCCGCTGCAAAAGCCTTCAAAGGAACCGGCCTTGCCGAATCCCACCGGACCAAAGCTGTCCAGCCTGATATGCCCCACTTCTCCTGCCATATCATTGGTACCCCTGTATAACCTGCCGTTTAGAATCAGGCCGCCTCCCATACCGGTCCCAAAAGTGAGAAACATGATATTTTCATATCCTCTGCCTGCACCAAACATATACTCTGCAAGGGCACCGGCATTTGCATCATTTTGCAGGTAGGCTTTAATTCCTAAGGCCTTTTCAAATCTCTCCACGATGGGAATGTTCACCCAGCCAATCAGGTTCGGAGGGCACAAAATTATGCCTTTTCTGCTGTCCAATGGCCCGCCGCAATTGATGCCGACAGCGGCTATATCAGAATGTCTGAATTGATGCTTTTCCAGCATAGCTTTGCTCTTGGCAATCAGCTGTTGAATCATCCATTCAGACCCTTCTTCATGACTGGTGGGTATTACTTCTTTGTCTATGAACATGATGTGATTATCCCGGCATGATGCCAGCAGTACAGCACATTTCGTGCCGCCTATGTCAATACCGAGGATTTTTATTTCATTAGTGTTATGCATAAGTGGATACCTTCCTGTTAT
>DUOA01000037.1 GCA_012839095.1 Clostridiales bacterium | reverse complement strand
GGAAATCATCCGGCAGGCAGTGAGTTATTATGTGTACAAGGAATATGAAGCCTTCACTGCAATTATTTCGGAAGAATACAGCTTTGAAGATATGATTTCCAATTTACTAAATCATATGGTAGATATGCTGAAAACCAGGTTTTCCAGTTTGCTATTCATGGTAGTAAGTCTGGGAGAAACAGATATAAAGCAATTGATTCGTGAGGATCGTGCACTCTTTACCGAAATACGCTCCGGTATGAATGAGTTTATTACGGAAATATATAAAATAGGCAGGAAAGAAAAGGTAATTGGAGACAATGTCACTGCAGAAGACTGCAGACTGGTTCTGAATGGTATTTTATCCTCCTTTACCAACGAAGTGATTTTTATGCGAAATAAACCCCTAATTACGGGAATTGAATCTTCTGTGGAACTGTCAACGGATGATATCTGCAAAGAGCGTTTAATTGATGAAGACAGCCTGGCAGCACTTAAGGACAGAACAGTCAGGTTAATACTTAAGGCCTTAAGATAAGCCGTATTCTAGCTTTTTTTATTCAGCCACCGGAGTATATCATCAATTACCTGATCTTTGTTTATTTCATTGAGAAGCTCATGCCTGGCACCTTCGTACAGCTTCAGGCTCACATCGGTCATCCCGTGCCTGCGATACAATTGTGCCAGGCGGGTGACACCTTTACCCATCCCGCCCACCGGATCCATGCTTCCTGAAATGATATATACGGGAAGTGATTTTGGTATACAGTCGATTTTATTACTGTCATACAGTTTTCTAAGGCCTTTGAAAAAGTCATAATAGAAGCCGGTGGTAAAAATACTGCCGCAAAATGGGTCAGCTATATATTTATCCACCTCTTTCATGTCACGGGACAGCCAGTCAAATGAGGTGCGATTAGGTTTGAAAGGTTTGTTATAGGAGCCAAAGGTAATACTGTTTATAAATCTGCTTTTTGCCCTTTCACCCAGTGTTAAAACCTGCAGCCATGCAATTATAACTCCAACATTCAAAGCCGGACTCTGTTTCCCGTTGCTGCCCGAAAGGATTACCCCTTTAAGCGCATTGCCATATTGGGAAATAAAGCTTTGAGAAAGAAATGAGCCCATGCTGTGCCCAAAAAGAAAGACAGGCAACTCGGGGTTTTCTTCACGGATTATGTCATTGACTAACTTAAGGTCTCTCACCATACCGTTAAAGCTGTCTTTACCTGAGAAGCCAATGCTGTCTGCATCCTTTGCAGTATTTCCATGTCCTCTGTGATCATTTGCATAAACCAAATAACCTGCGTCAGTGAGTCGTTCTGCAAATTCATCATATCTGCCTGCCCATTCAGCCATGCCATGAGCTATTTGGACGACACCTATGATGCTTTTTCCCTCCGGCGGTACCCATTTATACAGGTACAGCTCATCGCCGTCCTGATTGGGAACGGTACTGGTCTCAAAATTCATATCATGAACCTCCTAAATCTTAAGTTCTGTGCCTGCCATAGAAAAAGGCTGCCATCAATCCGGGTCCTGCATGAGTTCCAATAGTAGTGCCTATGTAGGTATAGTATATGTCTTTAAAACCTATGTCCTGCCTGAGACCTTCTCCAAATGATCTGGCTTGTTCAGGTATATCTGAGTGACATATATACAGAGTCTGCTCATGAGGGTTGACTGCCAGCTCTCTCACTATTTCATGAATTCTTCTGATGGTAGCCTTTTTGCCCCTTACTTTTTCCTGTACCAGTAAGTGACCTTCCTTATCTAAATTTAGAATGGGATTGATTTTAAGCGCTGTACCTATGATAGCCCCTGCACGGCTTACACGTCCGCTTCGATGAAGATATTCCAAATTATCTGTTGTGTAATAGGTATTAATTTCGATTTTGTGCTTTTCCAGCCATTCGATGCATTCCTGTGCTGTTTTGCCCTGATCTCTCATCTCGGCAGCCTTAATCGCAAGCATCCCATATCCTACAGAAGCCAGGGTGGAATCCACCAGGTATATTTTCTGGTCGGGATATTTTTCATTCATAATCTCCACTGCCTGTACACCATTTGAATAGGTTCCTGATATTCCGCTTCCGAGGCAAATATGCACAATAGGCAGTTTCAGATGGAGTAAACTCTCCCAGAATGAAACAAATTCATAGATATTAACCTGGCTTGTTCTTGGAACGGCTCCATCCCGGATCTTATCATAAAAACTCTTAAAATCATCATGATTCATGGTATCAATAAATTCTTCTTCTCCTATATAATAGGGCATTTGCAGCGGATAGATTTCTCTTTCCCTGCACAAGGACATGGGCAGATCGCATCCTGAATCAGTAGCTACACAAAATTTTGACATAACAATACCCCCTTATTAAAATATTCTACCAAATAGCATAAATCAAATCAAATATCATAAGGCAGGCAGCAACAGGCTTACAGGAAATAAGATTATTCATTAGGCGGCTTATTTGACATACCGAAGTTAAAATATTTTGTGAAAATACCGGTTGACACCTTTACATCCTATCATTTTGGATTTAAAATAAAAGGAAAAATTTCTTTCTGTTCTTGTAAAATTAATACAGGAGAGTCAGAAAATTTGCAGAGGGAGGAAACGAAAATTAACAGGAAAAACATAATTATCATAGGTGCAGCCGGACGGGATTTCCACAACTTTAACACGTATTTTCGCAACAATGAGCAATACAATGTAGCAGCCTTTACTGCTGCCCAGATACCGGATATCGACGGTAGAAAATATCCGGCAGAGTTGGCTGGTTATTTGTATCCGCAGGGTATTCCAATCTATTCTCAGGACAGATTGCCGGATTTGATAAAAGAACTAAAGGTACATCAATGCGTATTTGCATACAGCGATGTAAACTATGAAACTTTAATGGGCATTTCCGCCATTGTAAATGCTGCAGGTGCAGATTTTATCCTGCTTGGACCAGAGAGCACATCCATAAAAAGCAGCAAGCCGGTTATCTCGGTTTGTGCCGTGCGAACCGGCTCAGGTAAGAGTCAGACATCACGAAAGGTAATAGAACTGCTGATGGAAAAAGGCCTTAAGGTTATTGCTGTAAGGCATCCAATGCCATATGGTGATCTGAACGCGCAAAGGGTGCAAAGGTTTGCTACGGTGGAAGATTTAGAGAAACATAATTGTACAGTCGAAGAAATGGAAGAATATGAGCCTCATGTAAACCGTGGGAATATTATTTATGCCGGTGTAGATTATGAAGAAATCTTACGCCGGGCGGAAAACGATCCGGATGGCTGCGATGTAATACTTTGGGACGGGGGTAACAACGATTTTTCATTTTATAAGGCAGATCTGTCAATTACCGTCGTGGATCCTCTTCGTCCAGGCCATGAACTTCGCTATTATCCCGGGGAAGTATCTCTGAGAATGGCAGATGTAGCAGTAATTAATAAGGTAGACAGTGCACATCCGGAAGCGATAGTTACAGTTGAAGATAATATAAAAAAAGTTAACCCCTCTGCCAGGATTATTAAAGCAGAATCCAGGATAACCGTTGATAATCCGGATATCATCAAAGGTAAAAGGGTTCTGGTAGTGGAAGACGGTCCTACCTTAACTCATGGCGAGATGGATCTGGGTGCCGGAACAGTAGCCGCAGAAAGGTATGGAGCGGAAAGCCTGGTTGATCCTCGTCCTTTTGTGGTCGGAAAATTAAAGGAGACATTTGAGATATATCCCAAAATTGGTAAACTGCTGCCCGCAATGGGATATGGTGAACAGCAATTAAGAGATCTTGAAGAGACTATTGACAATACTGAATGTGATTCTGTAGTGATAGGTACTCCCATTGATTTAAGCAGAATTATAAACATTAACAAACCTCATACCCGTGTTCATTATGAATTGAATGAGATTACCAGACCGAACCTTAATGACATATTAGAGAATTTTGTAAAAGAGCATGGGTTGGAATGAGGCAGCCGGCTGGGGATATGATTGGCTTTGGCCAATTTATCCCCAGTGCTCATAATATGCATATAATCAAAGGATTATATGGTGAACACCATTTCCTTAGGCAACGATCTTATTTCGGAGTAAATGATATCACGAAAATCAAGAACGGATTTTTCATCTCGCACTCCTGACTTTGCTCTCTTCCTTGAGCCGGCAGTGCTTATAAATTGCCTGATATCTTCTTCAGTTATGTCAGCATAGTGTTTCTTTGAAACAATGGTTCCATTTGAAACATAGAATAGTTTGTACCCTTGTTTTACAGACGGTATTTTAAGCAGGATGTCCTGTGACATTAATTCATGATACCCTTGTATACCATTATTAATATACTTTAGACCCCTGATAATATCTCTGTATTTTGAAGCCGATTCAAAATTCAATTGGCTTGCTGATTCCATCATTTTTAACTCCAGTACATGGATCAAGGCCTCCATTTTCATGTTATGTGAGAAAATTTCTATCAGGTTCATCTTGTTCAAACAATAGCTTGTCTGGGACATGGACACTGGTAATGCATGAAGTTCAAACTCATAACCATCATTAGCCTTATGTATGGGATAAATATACTCCAGTGAGTCAATTATGCTGTTTAGTCTGTGTTTATTTCTGAATGGACCAAATGTGTATTTATCCCGTTCTGAAACAACAGACAACACCTTATATCTGCTATCGCTTTCAACCTTTAAATAAACATAACCATTGTCATTTTTCATTTGCGAGTTAAACACTGGCTTCAGTTTTTTTATCATTTCACATTCGAGCAGTCTGGCTTCCAAGTGAGTATCTGTGACGATATAGTCTATATCGGCAGTGAAAAAAACCAGCTTTTCAACCTTCTTCCATCTATGATTGCCTGTAAAATATGAACTTACTCTCTTCCTGAGACACATGCTCTTTCCCACATATATGATATTTCCTCTGGAATCCAGCATTTTGTAGATTCCTGGAAGCGGCGGGATTTGATCAAGTTTTTCCTTTATGGCAGGAGACATAGCCAAGTTTTTCACCCGTTCTTAAACTTCTGTGTGTTGATTACTCACCTATAATATTATATACATACAAGGTTATGTCTACAAGAAGCATTAAAACTCCACAAGCTGCAGGATGTTGTATATAATGATATAAGATGTTAGTATATTTTATATATGGCTCTGGTGTCAGGAAATTACAATTGGAATCGATCCTGGTTTAATGGCTCGGATATTATTTGGAGGGATTAGATTGACTTACGAGGATGAGCTCAGAAGCACCTCAAATGCAGATTTAAAGGGAAAAACAGCATTAGTTACGGGGGCAAGCAGGGGAATAGGTTATGCTATAGCAGCGCGTTTGGCTGAAAACGGGGTAAACATAGCTGTAAACAGCAGTTCTGCTGACAGTTTGATCCAGGCAGCTAAGGAGCTTTCTGCCTATGGCGTGAGCGTCTTTGCCTGCCCGGCCGATCTTTTTGATCCTAAGGCACCGGCTAAAGTGATACAGGATGTAGTTTCACACTTTGGAAAGCTGGATATTTTGATAAATAATGCAGGCATAGCCATTCCAAAACCTTTTGAAGATACAAGCGCAGAGGAGTGGGATATGCATATGGCCTTGAATGCCAGGGCTCCGTTTTTACTCTGCCGCGAAGCCATTCCCCATCTAAAAAAATCCGATCACGCCACTATCATTAATGTCTCATCAGTAGTAGGCTATAAGGGTTATGTAAATCAGGCTGCATATACTGCATCCAAACACGCACTCATGGGAATGACCAAAGTGCTTGCTCAGGAAGTATTCGATGATGGAATCCGGGTCCATGTTATAGCTCCGGGAGGGGTAAGAACAGAAATGGTATCAAAAACTCGCCCGGATCTGGCAGAGGCAGCAATGCCTACCCCGGGAGACATAGCTGATCTTATTATATTCCTGCTTAAATTCAGGGGTAACGCTGTGATTGACCAAATAAATCTGCGAAGATCAAGCAACATTCCCTGGAAATAGAGGAAATCAACATGATTGTGATTTGAGAATGTCTTTCTCAAGGTATAGCATTAATATTATGTAAACGGAGGTGCTTTTATTGGATGCTCTGCAAAATGCCATGATTGAAATTATCGTTTTTGTTCAGTCTGTTTCCAACCCCTTTCTGGACAGCTTCTTCCAATTGATCACCATGATAGGTGAGGATACCTTTTTCATCATCATGGTAGCATTGGTCTATTGGTGCATTAACAAGGATTTTGGTTATAAAATGGGCTTTGCCTATCTGACTAGCGGTGTAATAAATACAGTAATAAAGGAAATCCTGAGAGTTCCGCGCCCGATTGGCCATCCCAGGGTCAGATCTCTGCGAGTGGAAACAGCGGGAGGCTATTCCTTTCCCAGCGGGCATACACAACAGACAACAGTTTTTTGGTTTTCCTGGATGCTGAGGTTTCGCAAAAGGTGGCTGTCCATAGTTGGATTAATTTTGATTGCGCTGGTAGGGTTATCCCGAATCTATCTGGGTGTCCACACACTTCTGGATGTAGTCGGAGGCATTATTCTTGGCTTTACCTGGGTTTATGCATCTAATTGGCTTTTTGACTGGTCCGTAAGGAAAGAAAAACCGGCATTGCTGGCAGTTTTTGTAATTCCCATGCTGATTGGGATGTATTTCTTTCCAACGGCTACCTATTACAAGGTGTCAGGAACTATATCCGGATTTTGGCTGGGCTATATGATAGAGCATAAGCATATTAGATACAGCGTTGAGGGAACTTTTATCAGGCAGGCCGTTAAAATGACTGTCGGTCTGGCAGGCTTGCTGGCAATCAGAATTTTTGTCAAAGCTATTCTGCCTGAAGTGCTGTTCAGTGATTTTGTCAGATACGGACTTATGGGGCTCTGGATGACAGTTATAGCACCACTTCTGTTCAATTTTATCTTCAAAGAAGGGAAGATAGAAAAAACACCTGCTGTCCAGGGTTGAGTTTATTTTTATACGTAAAGTTATCTTAATTATCTTACTTATGCTCCAACTCTTTTACAGCATATTTATCAAATATTTTAAATAACAACGAATATTTTACTGTTAATCCTGTCTATATAAGTGAGAAGCGCTTCATCCATTTGGAGGGAGGGGATCGGGGATGGATGACAAAGAAATCATAAAAATGTATCAGTCACGGGATGAAATTGCAATAAAGGAAACATCAGCAAAATATGGACGGCTGCTTTACAGCATTGCATTTAATCTGCTGTCCAATCATGAGGACCGAAGAGATCGTGAATGAAACCTATAGCAAAGCCTGGAACACCATTCCTCCTGAATCCCCTAAGTTTCTATGCGCATACCTTGGCAGAATAGCACGTAACCTGGCCGTTAATCGCTGGCACTCACAAAGAGCGCAAAAACGTAATAGCGGTATCAGCCTTCTGCTTTGAAATCAGGCCTATAGAAAATTGAATGGATAATACCGAATAAACTGCCAATCGGGGACTCTGCCTGATTGGCCTTTCTTATATCCGGATATAATTGAGAATCTTTCCGTAAAACGGAAAATTATTGCATATTTTCTGCACAGTAGCAAATTTAGATGGCATATGGTAGAATGTTGAATAATTGCGGCATTATAAGTGAAAGCAAACAATAATACAGAATCAGCAGCAGGAGAGATAACTATAAAATGAAAAATAAACTGAAAAAGCATGAGTTGCTGCGTACGCTGTTTGAGCTGCGCGGCAATTCTCGTGCCTGTGTTTATACAGAGCCTATGTGGGGGCTTTCCATGAATTTATGTCTGCCCTATGCGACGGTATATATGCTTACTTTTGGTATGAATGATGTACAGGTAGGGATAATAACCTCGATATACATGTTTTCTCAAATGATCTTTGCATTTTTATCAGGCCTTATCATTGATAAAATGGGACGCAGGAAAAGCACGGCTGTCTTTGATTTTCTTGCCTGGAGCCTTCCCTGTCTCATATGGGCTTTCAGTCAGGGATTTTGGTTCTTTGTCGTAGCTGCCATGCTCAATGGCATGATGAAGATAACCACTGTATCCTGGGATTGTCTGCTGGTAGAGGACGCTCCCAAGGATAAAATCACACAAATATATTCATGGGTTATAATTTCCGGCAATCTTTCTGCACTCTTTGCTCCGGTTTCTTCGATCCTGGTTGCAAAGCTGACATTGACACCGGCTATACGAGTTCTCTATATAAATGCTTTTGTTATAATGACTGCCAAAATACTGATTCTGTATAAATTTTCAACAGAAACTGCAGTCGGTAAAATTAAACGCGATGAATCACGTAACCTGTCATGGACTGAGATGCTTACAGGATACAAAAGTGCTTTGTATAAGATAATGGCTTCCCGGGGTACGAAATTTGCCATAGTCGTAAGTGTTCTGGTAGAGATTGCTGCCATGCTTGGAATGACTTTCTGGCAGATCATTGCGTCTCGTCGTATTGGTGTTCCGGATGCTTTGCTGCCTATTTTTCCTATGTTCCGCAGCATACTGTCCATTCTGTTTTTCTTTGCGATTATTTCGCATATTAAGCAAACCAGGCTGAAATGGCCGCTGTATGGAGGTTTCTTAAGCTCCATAGCCGGCTGTATACTACTTATTTCAATCAGAAATGTCGATGTATGGGGGTATGTAATATTATCGATTTCTTTATTCTTTGAAGCCCTGGGCACAGCTGTACTGAATACACTCAGGGAATCCCTTGTTGCCATACATGCCGACCCTGCAGAGCGTTCCGGCATAATGGCCTTGCTGCAGACAACTGTAATGCTGGTAAGCGTCCCCTTTGGATACATCGGCGGACTGCTGAGCGACATCTCAAGAGTATTGCCTTTTGTTTTAACTATCGTACTATTGCTGGTTGGAATGCTGGCAACAGCTTTATATTATTACCGGCCCTCTGCTCAGGGCAGGGCTTCAAAGACTGAGGTACAATATTGACATTTCAATATACTGGTTTATACTGGAATACACCAGCATTCTGCCGGCTGACTTCAGTGACGAAAAAATATGCGGATATATACAGTAAAATAAAGATAATGGAAAGGGGTATTACATGAAGACGGAGATGAGAAACAGTTGGCTATCCTTAGTGGTGGATACCTTGGGTGCTGAGCTAAAAAGCCTGAAAAAGGCGGATACTGATCTGGAGCTGCTATGGCAGGGCAATCCACAGTATTGGAAGGATCAATCACCTTTATTATTTCCTGTGGTAGGGGGATTGCCCGATGATCGTTACGAATTAAATGGCAGGCATTATACAATGTTGCAGCATGGGTTTGCTCAAGGTTCCGAGTTTACATTGGTGGAACAAAGTGACGAATCCATAATGCTGCAATTAAATGATAATGAAAAAACCTACAGTCAATATCCCTGGAGATTTTCTCTGTGTGTTCAATACACGCTTAAAGACAACTGCCTTGCAATAGGTTATTCTTTGCATAACAGGGATGACAAAACAATGCTGTTTTCTATCGGAGCTCACCCAGGCTTCAGGTGTCCAATTTATGACAATGAAACAATGGAGGATTATTATCTTTTATTCGAAAGGCCTGAGACAATTAGCCGCAGGATAAAAGACGGCGGGCTGCTGACAGGTGAGAGAGTGCCTCTTTTAGCCGATGAAAACATACTCCCATTAACACACAGCTTGTTTTACAACGATGCCATTATCATAAACGGATTCAATTCAAGATGGGTTGAACTGAGAAGCAACAAAAATAGCCAGGTTATCAGAGTAGAGTTTGACGGCTTCCCATATCTGGGAATCTGGTCAGCAGCCAATGATGCGCCGTTTGTATGTATCGAACCGTGGTATGGTGTAGATTCCACCCATGGAGATTCATACGATCTGAATAAGAAGGAAGGGATTCAGACCCTTAAGTCCGGTGGTATCTTTAACTGCGAATATCGTATTATACTATCTATATAATTTATAGTGTAAACAGAAGGCTGCGTAAAAACGCAGCCTTTCTTATCAGCAGTATAGATTATTCCTCTCCAAAGAGTCTGAAGCCACTTCCGTTTGCCAGAACAATGAGGAGAAGAATGATTGCAATAATAATCAAAGTATCATCGCTTCTTCTTCCATCATGCTTACAGTCATCTCCGAATCCGAATCCCATTTGCTCACCTCCCATTACTGTTGCCTGATACATAGTATGTGAAAACCATGTATTGCGTTTCTTAATATTCAACAGGCGGGCAAAAGGGAAGTATAACAGTTGGATGCAGATGCATTAACCTTACCTAGTAAAACATGCATTCGATGAAGTTATCTATAGTGATACCTGCAAAATATTCATTAAAGTCAATATCCTGAAGAAGCTCCTTAATATAAGTTTCCCTGTAAGGCTTATTTTTCAGCAACTCCTCCAGATCTGAAACATCCTTTTTTCCGAAGAAGTCACCATATATTTTCAATCCCTGCAGATAACCGTTTTTTACGTTGAATTTCAATGACAAATTCCCCCCGTCAAACCTTTGATTCTTTTCTATCTCAAAGGCAGGAGATTCACCGTAGTTCCACTGCCAGGTCTGATATTTTGTTTCCATCAATTCTTTCACCTTGCCTAAATCGGTTTCAGTCAGAATGATTTCTTTTTCCTTATATTTGTCATCGTTCAGGATAAATCGCAGCAGTATATTTTTGAATTCTTCTACGGTGATTTTCTGCTTAAGATAGGGAGCAACATTGGTAACTCTGCTTCTTACGGATTTCACACCTTTGGATTGCAGTTTATCAATTTTTACATTAAGAGCTTCCTGTACAACCGATAAATTGGAGTCGAACAATATGGTTCCATGATGAAGCAGTCTGTTTTTGGAATAATGCTGTGCGTTTCCTGAAAACTTCCTGCCATCGATGGTGATGTCATTTCTGCCAGAAAATTCAGTTTCCACTCCCAGTCTGGCCAGTGCAGACATGACAGGCTCAGTAAATTTTTTGAAATTGCCGGCCACATCCATATCACTGTTAACTATAAAGGTGAAATTAAGATTGCCAAGGTCATGGTATACTGCTCCGCCTCCGGACATTCTCCTGACTACATTTATATTGTTTTCCTTAATGTATCTGGCGTTTACTTCTTCTATGGTGTTTTGATTTCTTCCAACAATTACAGAAGGTTCATTCTGCCATAAAATAACATATTCCTTGTTGGGATCAAAATTATAAAATACATACTCTTCCAGGGCAAGATTGAAATATGGATTTGTACTTTCGTTTCTTATGCTAATCATTTTATCCCTCAACTTATATATTTTTTAGTAAAAAAGCTTTGCTGAAATTCATCTTTCGTTGCTTTATGTTGTTATTCTTTTTAT
The DNA here is from genome assembly GCA_012839095.1 of Clostridiales bacterium. Classification (GTDB taxonomy): domain Bacteria; phylum Bacillota; class Clostridia; order Caldicoprobacterales; family DTU083; genus DUOA01. The sequence goes on along the minus strand of DUOA01000037.1, from coordinate 5,270 downwards.
AATATTATTTTATAATGTTTTTTTCAACCTTTTAATCTAAATCCAAACAATTTCCATATAATGTCATATCGCTGACAATGTGTTGACAATCAGTGAACTAATTGCTATATTTATTGTGTTAGCGACATGGAAGCCCCTGAATAAGGCTTCCTGGTAATTACCCAGGAGGAACCATGAACCATAAGTCAAAACTGCCTCGCAAGGCATTTACGATCACCTTTGTTGTTGCATTGTTATTGATTTGCTGCATTGGATATTTCATATTCAAGCCCAAGGTAGTAAATACAATAATATTGGAGGCAGGAAGTCCTATGGTGGATATCAGTGAATTCCTGCGCAATAAGAACACAGTTGGAACTTTTGTTACGGATGTTGATTCGCTGGATCTGAATAAACCCGGAACCTATATGATTGAAATATTAATTGGCAAAAAGATCCATACGTCCCGGTTGATAATTGAAGACAATGAAGCCCCGACGGGAGTTCCGGCAGATGTGCTCATATTAAAAGGCGAGAACGTGAAAGCAGAAGCCTTTGTTACTGATATATCCGATGCTACTGAGGTATCTGTTTCCTTTTCCAGAAAACCCAATACTAGAAGAACAGGGAAGCAAACAGTAGAAATTGTTCTGGAAGATGAGGGACGTAATAAAACAGTACTTACTGCCAACCTTACAGTTTTGGAAGTAATGAAATCTGTTCAGGTTGAAGCGGGTTCAGAAATGTCCCTTACTACTCAGGATTTTGTTGATCACGGCGACTGGCCTGTTTCTTTTGTCACGAACATCAATGATCTGGATATCAGTAAACCAACCCGATATGATGTAATTCTGGACATAAACGGGCGAAGGATAGAATCTGTCATAGAAGTAGTGGATACAACACCTCCTTCTGCCGCGGTAACGGACCAGGAGATTTATCTGGGTCAGACTATTGAAGCTGATGCATTTGTATCTGATATAGTGGATGTATCCGAAGTAAGCTGTTCTTTCTTAAAAAAGCCGCCTTTTAACAAGGAGGGAACAAAACAGGTAGTTATTGTCCTGACAGATTCATATGGAAATAAATCTCAATACAAGACAAGCCTTGTTATAAGGGAGGATACAGACCCCCCTGTCTTTACAGGAATTAAGGACATTGTTATTTATGAAGGCCAGGCAGTTTCCTACAAAAAGGATATTCAGGCTGTAGACGCCAAGGATGGAGAAGTTGATTTTCAGGTGGATTCCAGCAAGGTAAACACCAACAAGCCGGGAACATATGAGGTGATATACACTGCTGTGGATGAGGCCGGCAATAAAGCAGTAGAAAAAGCAGTTCTGACGGTAAAAAAACTGGTTGTCAGCGAAGAGGCAGTTTATGCTCTTGCAGATGAAATATTGGAACGAATAACCAAGCCAGAAATGAGTAAAAGAGAAATAGCTTATGAAATCTATAAATATGTTAAACGCCATGTAGCATATACCAAAACTTCAGATAAGACAAATGTCATAAAAGAAGCTTACCGGGGAATCAAGTACGGGGTAGGAGACTGCTTTACCTACTATGCTCTGTCAGAAGTTCTGCTGACCAGGGCCGGTATTGACAATATGAGGGTTACCAGAGTAGGCGGCAAAACTCAGCATTTCTGGAATTTAATCAACTGTGGTGACGGCTGGTACCATTATGATTCCACGCCGCACAAGGACGGTGCCGAGACTTTCATGCTGACAGATGCTGAAGTGGAAGCTTATACCAAAAAAGTAGGGCGTAATTACTATACCTTTGATAAATCCAAATACCCAGCTACACCAGAGAATTAAGGAGATAGAAATGCAGAAAAATGTTTTGGAATATCTGGAGAATATTGTAACAAAAGTACCTGATAAAACTGCTTATGCAGATGATACAACTCAAATCACATTTGATGAGGTCTATGCCGATTCCAGAGCCATAGGCACTTATCTGTTCAATCACGGTCATTACAAAGAACCAATTGTTGTATTCATGGGCAGGCATCCGAAAACAATTGTAGCCTTCTATGGAGTTATCTACAGCGGGTGCTATTATGTACCCATTGATGAGGAAATGCCCAGACATCGGATTGAATTGATTTTTCAGAATCTAAGCCCAAAAGCGGTTATTTGCGATTATGAAACCCGCAGCGCTTTAGGCTCCTATGGTTATGAAGGAAATATTTACACTTACGAGGAAATTGTCAAAACACAGGCAGATGAAGAGATATTAAGCAGTATTCGGGAAAAGCAGCTTGATATTGATCCTATATATATTGTTTTTACTTCCGGCTCTACGGGAGTGCCCAAGGGTGTAGCAGCCTGTCATCGTTCTGTAATTGACTATATAGAGGGCTTGTCGGAAATTCTGAGAGTAGATGAAAACACAGTATTCGGCAACCAGACACCTCTTTATGTAGATGCCTGCCTGAAGGAGATGTTTCCGACACTTAAGTTTGGAGCTACTGCTTATATCATACCAAGGAACCTCTTCCTGTTTCCGTTAAAGCTGACTGCATTCCTTAACGAGTATAAAATCAACACAATCTGCTGGGTTGTTTCAGCACTGACCATGATTTCTGCCTTTGGTGTTCTGGAAAAGGAACCTCCAAAATACCTTCATACCATAGCTTTTGGCAGTGAAGTCTTTCCCATCAAGCAGTTTAATTTGTGGAAGAAACATATACCCCACGCCAGATTTATCAATCTGTACGGACCCACTGAAACAACCGGTATGTGCTGCTATTACGAAGTAGATCGTGATTTTGGATCTGACGAGGCTATTCCCATTGGAAAACCTTTCCCCAATACGGAAATTATCCTGCTGGATGAGGATAATCGCATTCCCGAACGGGGAGAGGCAGGTGAGATCTGTATTCGGGGAACCCGCTTGACACTGGGTTATTACAACAACTTTGAAAAGACTGCGGAGGTATTTGTGCAAAATCCCCTGAATTCTTCCTATCCGGAACTCATATACAGGACAGGTGATTTAGGCCGTTATAACGAAAAAGGCGAATTGGTTTTTGTTTCCCGGAAGGATAACCAAATCAAGCATATGGGCCACCGTATAGAATTGGGTGAAATCGAATCGGCTGCCAATTCACATCCGGATGTCAAAATTGCCTGTTGCGTTTACGATGAGCGCAAGAACAAAATTGTCCTCTTCTATGTTGGATCGGTTACGACGGCTGACATGGCACGGTTTATGAAAAGCAAACTACCCAGATATATGGTACCAAATGTATTAAAGATATTGGAAAGCATGCCTTTGACAACAAATGGCAAGTTAGATCGTATGGCATTAAAATCATCTTTGGCATAGAACACTTTACTCATCCAGCGGACTGATGTTCAAAAGCATTGACATATGCTTTGTCTTAAGGTTTGAGGATATATTTCAAAAAGAGGGATAAGAATGAAAAAGATATTAACAGCAATAATAATCGTTCTGATTTTGGCAGGCTGCAATGGAGGAAAGCCGGTCCAGAGCGGAGAACAGAGTCAGGGATACATTTTTGATTATAATGGAGTTGCAATATCAGTTCATACTCCGGCAGAATCAGTTATTGAGGCCCTTGGAGAGCCATTGGATTACTTTGAGGCTGAAAGCTGTGCCTTCGAAGGATTGGACAAAACATACTACTACAGCGGATTTGAACTGACAACTTATCCGGATGGTGAAACGGATTATATTGCCTCTGTATATTTTCAGGATGATTCTGTCAGTACAAAAGAAGGTATTTGTATCGGGTCGTCTCTTGAAGATGTGCTGGAAGCATACGGAGACGATTATTCAGGCGGCGACAGCACATATGTCTATACAGAAGACCAGGGTTCTCTCATATTCGTTGTTCAGGATGGAGAGGTCATTTCCATTACTTATCAGGCGTTGATTGATAATTAGTAGATGTCAATAGATACAATAGAGTGCTTCAGGGGGCATTCCTGAAATTGTTTGGAGGAGTTTAAATGAGTAAGCGAAATGTCTTGGTTGCACAGTCCGGCGGGCCTTCGCCGGTTATCAATTCTTCCCTGCAGGGAGTATTAGAGGCTTGTTTTGAGTCCGACAGAATTGAATCAGTCTATGCAGCCCATCATGGTATAGAAGGAGTTCTCCTGGAAGAGCTGATAGACATGAAAAAACAGCCCATGGAAGAAATAAGGAGGCTCAGGAACACGCCTGCTGCCGGTGCAATAGGCTCATGCAGGTATAAACTAAAGGGTGAAAATTCCTCTGACTTCGAAAGAATAATCGATGTATTTGAAGCCCATGATGTAGGATTCTTCTTTTATATAGGCGGCAATGATTCCATGGATACTGCCAACAAAGTCAGAGAACTGGCAAATCAGAGGGGTCTTGATTTGACAGTTATGGGAGTGCCGAAAACCATCGATAACGACTTGGGTGACGAGGAACGAACGCTTATAGATCATACGCCCGGCTATGGCAGCTGTGCCCGTTACTGGGCTAATATCATCCAGAATGTAAATGAAGAAAATAGCGGTATGTGCACATCAGAATGTGTAAGCGTTCTGCAGGCTATGGGAAGGAGTTCAGGGTTCATAACAGCTGCCTCTCGTCTGGCGGATCCCGACAGGGAGATGCCTCTTCAGCTTTATCTCCCTGAATCCAATCTGTCCATGGAGCAGCTGCTGGATAATGTGGATAATGAACTTATAAGAAGCGGAAGATGCATTGTTGTTGTATCTGAAAGCTTCATGACCGATACGGAAAGTCAGTTGACAGATGGATTCGGTCATGTGGAGTACGGTGCCAGCAAAACTACAGCCATGCAAACTGTGGTAAACGCACTCAACCAACATGGTTTTCCGGTAAGAGGCCAGGCAACAGGCCAAGTTCCGGGTGTACTGCAGAGAGGCGTATCGATGCATGCATCGACAGTTGACAGGGAAGAGGCTTATATACTTGGCCGAAAAGCAGTGGAATTTGCGCTGTCCGGAGTAAACGGCCAGATGGTGACCATACTCAGAACCAGTGATCAACCTTATACCGTTAGATACGATCATGTACCGCTGTCAGCTATAGCCAACAGTGTCAGATATCTTCCAAAGGAATGGATCGCTCCGTCAGGCATAGATGTAACAGATGATTTCATACAATATGCCAGACCATTGATTGGTGATTCCATGCCGAAGGTTGAAATGGAGGCAGGACTGCAGCGTTTTGCCAGAATAAAAAAAGAGTTTGTGGCCAAGAAACTTGCCGCTTATACCCCATGCAACTTTTAGCAGTCATATAGTTATTAGCATCCT
>DUOA01000036.1 GCA_012839095.1 Clostridiales bacterium | reverse complement strand
TATGGAGGGTTATATCGCTTATAGATATCATGAGCGTCAGACTTGCCTATATCCAGAAGATATTTCTCTCCTGAAGCATCTTTAAATGGATATAAAGAATTGAGATATATGGGTTTGCCGTAACCTTGAAGCTCCCAGTTTCCCGGTACCTTTATCCTGCCCCACTCCGACATATCGGCATTCAGCTGATTAAAGCCATCCGGCAAATGATTTATGTTATCCAACAATTTGAAATCCCATTCTCCGTCAAGAGACAGGATAAATTTTGACTGTCCGCCGGACTTGGCCTGTTCCCTGCTCTCGAATGCACCCCATGAATAGTGGGCGGGTTCCCTATTCAATTGTGTTATGTACTGATTCTGATAATCGGGTTTTTTATGAAATTCCCTTAATAAATCCATCATACAGCTTCATCTCTCCTTTCTTCCGCCGGCAAAACCCTGGTATTCATCCAGAAACCATTCTGCAGTTTTGGTCATATTGAGCCCCAGTTCTTCACCCTTAAAACCCAGGGTGATCGCAAGATTACCAAAGTAGTCATCAATAATATAGCAGCGAATTACCAGTTTATCTTCCTGGGTCCATCGGGCGGCTGCGATGCATTTATACATCTCCCCTTTGGGTATGCCAATTGTATTACCAAAATAATTTGTTTGCGGAAAGTACCCTTCTGCATAGTCTTCCATGCCGAATTTAATACATTTTTCTTCTTCTTGAGTTTCAATAAACAGGGTTCCCTCTTTACCGCTGAATTCCACACCTATTCTTTCTATTCCCATTGGATTGGGATCAAGAGCATAACGGAGTCCATTTACCTTTTCCTGCCATGGCGAGCAGGTTTCTCCGATAAGAGGATTTACCACACGAAGAGTGTTTAGTTTATGCATCAATTGAGTTGCTGCCGCCTCATCCTCCGGCAAGGCAACCGGCTGAAGCCTTTCCACTATTTCATTCCACAAAAGCTCATAAATTCCGGCATAATAATGGGCTGAGCCCTGAATATCTCCGGTGCATACAAACAAAAATTCCTCTTTCGGGATACAAATTGCCAGCTGACCTCCCATGCCGCAAAAGGCATAAGCCCCGTCCCTCAGAATCCAGATTTGATATCCATAGCCATTGCCGTGCATATAATCCCTGTGACCGCTTACAGCATTGTCGATCTGCCTGGATGCTGCGGCCTGTACATATTCCTCAGAAATGTACTGCCTGTCTCCGATCCTGCCCTTGTTCATATATAATAGGGCTAATCTGGCCGTATCCCTGGTAGTACATATTACTCCACTGCCGCCCCAGGAGTATCCTTCAGGTGCCTTTATGCACCAGGCACTTTCACTGAAACCCAGATCCCGGAGCACTTTATCCTTTAGGTATTCCAAAAAAGGCCTGCCCGTAACCCGTTCAACCAATGCAGTCAGCACATGGCTGCCGGATGTGTCATAGTTAAACACAGTGCCCGGGGGATGGCTGGGCCTGGTATTGAAAAAGGTCCAAACCCAATCCCTGTCTTTTTCCGTATAAGTAGTAGTGGTATGAGGAGTGGCCATCTTAAGCAGATCCCTGATGCTCATTTCCAATATGTAAGGGTGCGGATTCCCGGGCAGTTTATCTTTAAAGTAGCCGGATACCCTGTCATCCAGCGATATGCGGCCTTCATCAGCCAGCAGGCCGATTGCGGTGCTTGCAAATGTCTTGCTGACAGAGTACATCCGGTGCATGGTGTTTTGGGTGAAGGGGGAATAATAACCTTCCGCAATCACTTTACCTCTTCTCATCATTAGCACGCTGTGGAGCATCACTCCGTTTTTTTCTGCTTTCTCCAGAAAGTTCAGGATGTGTTTTGATGAGACTCCAACGCTCTCAGGAACGGATGTTTCAAAAAGATTTATTCCCACAGTGAATCAACTCCTCTCTACTATGCTTAATTGTCAGACCTTCGCTGATGTTTGTTCATGAAGGATGAACATTATATGGTTACCTTTTTTCCGGTTCCGGCACTTTCCAGGGCAGCAAAAACCATAGCCATACTTTTTATATTATCGCTGCAGTCAGTCTCAGCCTTTCTTCCTTCCAGAAGGGCATCGAACATCTCATCAAGGCATCCTTCATGTCCTTCCCGACCCTGCCAATTAACAGGAGCCTCTATTCTTTTGAAATGATTTAGGAATCCGGTTTCCTTTTCCTTGTCAACTACCTCAGCATAGGGTACGTCTCTGCCATTCCAAATGGCAGTGCCCTTGCTTCCATTAATCCTCCATTCAGATTCCCAGGAAGTGGGAGCTCCTTCAGCGCACCAGGAACCCCTGTAATTGAACACAGAACCGTCGGACATTTCAAAGATACAGACAGCGGCTGCATTTCCCCTGTACCAGGAACCTGCGGGATTGAACTCATGACAGTATACTGACAGGGCATCTGCCCCTGTAATAAACCTGGCCTGATCAAAGGTATGGATGGCCATATCCAGCAAAAGGGGACTCTCCATTATATCCCTGAAGCCGCCAAAATGAGGACCAATGAAAAAATCTGCAGTTACAAATCCCGGCTGCCCGATTATGTCAGATTTAATAAGATCACGAAGGGCTCTGATGTTTTTCAGGTATCTTCTGTTTTGCATAACTGCATAGTTTTTACCAAGCTCCTTTGATGTTCCTACCATTTCCCTTGCTTCTTCCATGGATGATGCCATGGGTTTTTCACCCAGAACATCACAACCCATTTTCATGGCAGTTAAGGTAATTTCCCTGTGTGCTTCGGGAACAGTAATATCGAAAACCAGATTTGCCCCTGACTCTGAAACGGCCCTGACCAGATTATTATAGATACCGCATTTCAAGCCGAATTTTTCTGCCAGTGAGTGAGCATTTTCTGCTCTGATATCCACCAGTCCCACAATCTCAGTATCCTTTCGGGAGAGGGCGTATTGAACCCAGGTGTTTGCCATGCTGCCGCAACCGGCTGCTATTACCTTAAACTTATCCTTCATAGCATATCTCTCCAATTGTTTGATATTTATCAGTCAGTCGATGTCCCAGTCTGCAATATAATACCCGGCATTACATCACACAGGATTGGGCACATAGTCACCACCGCGGCAGGATTTTAACCGGAATGTTATTGATGCACTATACAACTCCAGTTTACCCTGGGATATGCCGGACCTTAAATATTTAAAAGTGTAGTCGCTATGTAAAGGTTTCGCTTTGAACAGATTTATTTAATAATACAAAACAAACATTGGGATCCATTATATATAGTTTATTGAAAAGCCGCTGTGAATGCAATAGCAGAAAGTAAATGTTTAGACAGGCATAATCATAATGTTGATCTATTTTATTATTACAGGTTCTCACTTGAAAGGCATCCTAATCTTTATTACAATAAATATTATGATTGGTTTTCATATCGATGTACCTGACAGTGTTGACAGCATAATGAAAATGCAAATTAATAACCGGTGACGCACCCTTCGCAGGTTTTTATAAAATAGAAAAGAGAGCTGCATACAATGAACAATGATAAGAAATCATTGATTGAAAAAGCAATTGAGTACTTAAGAAAAAATAAAGAAAAATTCAAGCGGGGAGCAGAGCTTCAGCAGCAATTATGGAATGGAAAAAAACCTGACAGGCAGCCCCTTCTGCTGAACTGCAGTCCTGATGAGGAGGATTTGCTTTCCCTCCCCGGGTATAATACCAAGGAAACACATTATGATTCAGAAAAAATGTTTGCAAGCGGCCTTAGGGAAATGCTGCACGCTGCATATGGTGAAATGGATGCCGTTCCTTCCGCCAGGGCCAATATGGGCTGCGGTATTTTCCCTTCACTGTTTCCCGGTATTATTCAGGAGCTTTATGAAGACAAGATGCCGTGGATTCATTCTCACCTCTCAAAAGAAGTGCTGTCATCCATGAAAGCTGATGATCTTGAGATTTCCGATGAGTTCAAGGCAGGGCTGGACCATATGGCGTATATGGCAGAAAGGCTGACCGGCACCGGCTGCCATGTGTTTCCCATGGATCTTCAGGGGCCCTTCGATACGGCCCATCTCGTATATGGTGATGCAATATTCTATGATCTCTACGATGATCCGGACTTTGTACATCATCTTTTGAACTTATCCTGCGAGGCCATCTTCCTGGGCATGGAGGCATGTCTCAAAATAATACCGGATTCGGACAAGCTGATTGCCCACTATAATCATCTGGTGATTCCAAGGTCAAAAGGCGGAATTAAGATTAGCGAGGATACCTCAACACTGCTGTCAAGAGAACAAATTGAAGAATTTGTAGTGCCATACACCGGGAGGGTCTTGGAGTATTTCGGCGGCGGTTATATACATTATTGCGGCCGCAACCCCCACCTTTTGGAAACAGTAATGAATATGCCTCTGGCTTATGGAATCAATTTCGGGAATCCTGAAATGCATGATATGGAACAAATACTAAAAAGATGTGCTCAGGAAAACAAAATCTATTATGGGACTATCCCCAAACAGATCGATGAAAGTCTTGAGGAATACTTCACAAGGCTCCTGAAGGCTTCCCGAAAAGGTGACAGAAGCACGCTGCTCTTATCATTCTACACAGATATGAGCCAAAGAGAGAAAGTGATGGAAGCATGGGAAAATGCCGGTCAAGACAGTGTTTAAAATTCATTCTCGCCCGAAGTACGTTTAACTAGCTTATAATTCAAGGTTATTATCATGGTTGTCCGGCATACACTTTCCGGATGCTCCTGCTGCTGTAAAGCTTTAGGATAATAGATATGAGCAGGATCTCTCAGATTTATGGATCCCCTGCCCTTGGGATACCCTTCAAAACAATGGGGCTCGTGAATATCATATCCCCCTTCACAGAATACAGCTCTGTCCTTATCTCCTGGAGAACCTGAAAGCTGCGGCACCAAAGATTGGGAAAAGTGGGTATGTTCAGCCTTAATTCCTGCAAGCTCCAAAACCATAGCCATAATGTCCAACAATTCTACCTGTTCATTGACAACATGTCCTCTTGCACCGTTTGGGGTTTTTATTAACAGTGGAACACGTACAATATCATCATCCATTGCATTGGGCCATTTCTCAACAAGTCCGTAATTACCTGCCCAATCTCCATGATCAGAGCTTATAATAACAGTTGTACTTTCCGAAAGCCCTGTCTTGTCAAGGGTTTCCAGAAGCTGACCGAGCATAAAATCAACATAGCTGTTCATGCCCAAATAAACAGCGTATATCTTGGCGAAATCTTTGGGATTCAGTTTATCAAGATTCCTATACCTGCGTATCATTTCTAGGAAACCTGGCTTCCCGGATGATGCTGCTCCGCCTATGATATCATCCAACAACTGATCTGCGTCATACATATTATGAAAGCTTACAGGAGCACTGTAAGGAGGATGGGGCATATCTATAGGCAGGAACAACATAAATGGATTATCCCCTTCTCTTATGTTTTCAAGAAAATCCACAGCCCTGGCTATATTTTTATCAAGGGGCACCTGGCCATCTTCGTGTTTTATTGGACTGTATAAAAAGGAATAATATCCGGGATCATCCATGGAGTATGGATTTTCGCCCCCATGCACCTGCCTCTCTTTATTCCCTTGGGGTTCATAGACTCTGCGTTTTTCTTCAATATTATCGCAGATCTCTTCAAGGTATTCCTGGGAGTATAAATCGTTTTTACCAAACCAAGCAATGTCATAACCTGCCTTTTTTAGATATCTGAAAAGGCTGGGTTCATGGGGCCTTAGTAAATGCCATAAGGTTCTATGCCCTAGATTGTGCACATACCACCCTGTCATCAGGCTGCAGCGCGAAGGTGAGCAGACAGGATTTTGCACGATACAATTTTCGAACCTGACACCTTCTTCCGCAAACCTGTCATAGTTAGGCATTCTTACGGTTTTGTTTCCATAACATGAAACGCTTGATGCCCGCATTTCATCGGGAAAGAAAAATACGAAGTTCATCTTTTTGCTAATCATAATTGCTAAATACCCCCAATCCCTGCCGGCTTTACTTATCTATTTAAACTCTCCCGGATGTCTTTGCTTAAGAAGTTTCGCACCTTCAGCCCGTCCGGTAGCTTCAAGGCGTTTTACATAATTCTTTAAATGTCCCCTGGCATGATATGGACCGCCTTCCAGCATAACAGTCCATAGCGGGTCAACGTCGCTTTCTGCTGTCATGAGCATATCATGCTGCCAGTCTACCAAATATCTGCAGGCCTTTGCGCAAAGGTCAGGCCTTTCTGCCGCTATGTTCTTTTGCTCATGGAAATCCTCCCGGATATTGAACAGCATTTCCCTTTCGAATAAGTGATATCCGTCGTGATAGGTCCTTATATAAATATAGTCATCAAACCGGACGGAACGCTGACAGACGTGAGCACATTGAGACAACAGTCCCTCATTATTCTTCTGCACCGGTTGAAGAGCCTGCCCATAAATACCATTAGTATTTCTCCCTGTATTCCGATGGAGTGACGCCTGTCAGTAAGAGCGATCAGTACCAAGGGGATGCCTATATCTCCGGTTTTAGGGCTATCTCCTTCTTTATCTTCATCCTTCATCCCTTGGATCTTCATCCTCGGGGTCTTCGGGCTCCTTGGGATCTTCAGGGTCTTCGGGATCTTCAGGTTCTTCAGGATCTTCAGGTTCTTCAGGATCTTCGGGTTCTTCAGGGTCTTCGGGTTCCTCAGGCTCCTCTGGTTCTTCAATATCTTCAGCTGTAAATTTCACAACTGTAATTGATGCAGGAGACAGGTTGATGCGAAACTCATTGCCCTGTAATTCCGGTGCTTCTATCTCTTTATAAGTAAATTCCGTATCAAGATAGCTGCCGTTTTCTCCTTCAAATAACCATGCACTTCTCTCAAAGTCCAAACCTTCATAGTTTTCAAGTGTAACATTCGCATCTACAATGTTGTTCTCTCTATTCAGGAAAAATAATGTAAGAGCTTGAGACTCGGTATCATAACTTGCATATGGTCTGACTCTAAAGTTGCTTGTGTTTGCATACACCATAGAGTTATACATATTTTCGGCCATAATGGCTACTGACATTCCCATAGTAGTTAAGCTGCCATCCCAATTCAAAGCATTATGATCGTGCATACTGGCATCATAATTAACCAGGTGCTCAAAGGTCGGTGCACTCCAAGGACTGCGGGTGAGCCAGAAATGTGTAGGTCCAACCAAAGGATGATTCATCATTTCTGCCAGTATTTCGAAGTTATGCAATGCCAGATACATTGCACCTCCTGATGTGTCAGCCCAACCGTCGCCTCTGTGGGAGCTGTACTCGCTGACTACGATCTCCAACTTCTCTGAATAAGGTATCCCATTTGCATCCACACCCAGTTCATCAATATAACTGCTGATTAAATTAATTTTTTGTATTGCATGGGTGGCCATGCTGTAGTCATTATTCAAATATCCCTCATAGGCAGCAGGTATCCCGGCACCTGTAAAGTGGTGTCCTCCATACTGATGGGTAACTACAAAGTCCATTATATCCTTGCACCCTTCAATAACAGGCATTTGCCAATTATCCTTTTGTGCAGCAAGGTTCAGCCCTACTCCAATCTTTGCCGTCGGGTCTTCGGCTATCATAACATCATAGAATTCATGATATCTATCTATATACATCTGTACCCTTTGTGCCTCCGTCAGATGTGGCAATTTAGCATTGTCAAATACAAATTCTACTTCATTGCCTATCTCCCAGTAAATACCGGTGAGTCCTTGTTCCTTTGCATATCTAACCTGTTCCGCTGCCAGTTTCTTTAACTCATCATAATCTATAGTTGCACCAGGATAAAGATCTCCACCAACATTAACGCAAACTACAGGCGTGGCGCCGGTGTTTTTAGCAAGAGTCAGGAACTCATCGAAATTCATTTCATTGTGCATCTTTCCGGGTTCACCTTCTACGGATGCCCAGGGGAAGTTGTTATAAAGGTTATCTGGCAGAACATATCTGGGTTCAATTGGATAATGGAAATTTCCATCTTCATCCATGCTGTTCCATGCATAATACATGGCCAGTGTACCCATGGGCCAGCGTATAGTGCCAAAGTTATGGTTTTTTATTACTTCTTCCATCGTATACTTGCGTTCATACAAATCTGAGTCTGTTACATAAGACAGGCACAGCCCTGCCGGATTGGGACCCTCCCTTGTTACAAGTATATTTGACGGATCTACTTCAATATCTACAATGCTGGCTCTCTTAATTAAAACAATGTATTCTCTTGGCTGTCTTCCATCTTCAAGGATTTCCAATACAATCCTATTGTCCCCTGTAGTTAGTTCTATGGGCCCAACTGTACTGCCACTCGTTATTTCTTTTCCTTCTAAATGCAGAGAATACATTGCGCTGCTATTTACAACAGCCATCAAATATATTTCAGTAGTATCAAATGGGACTTCAGCTGAATATACATTGTCATCAGGAGTTAATTGTATTGTATTTTCAAGATTCATATCTTCAGCCACAATCAAATCATCGAGAATAATATCGGTCACAGGCGGTTCCGGCTCTTCCGGCGGGAAATCTGCTGCATCAATTACCTTAACATTATAGTATTGAACACTTGCTTTATATGTGTTAAGAGCTATAGTGCCGTTTTCGATGACAGGCTCACCTCTTAGACCATCATCTACAACTTCCAGTTCTTTTACACCATTTACCCACATTTCGAGCTTGTTTCCTACCAATACACCTCTAACATGGTAATTCTTTCCCTCTTCAATGGGATAGGTTTTTTGGGCTATTGAACCTTCGCCGGTGTTTCTCTTTCTTATCTGTATTAAATTGTTCATTAATGCAAATGAGTATCTTCTGTTGTTGTCATGAAATCTGGCACTCAGCTCTGCACGGAAATCAGCTTCCTTATGCATTATAGTCATATCTGCTTCGACGGAATAATCCGTCCATTCACTTGAGGACACGCCATTGGGGGATATATAATTACGCAATACAGCGAAACCTATAGTGGTGTTGGAATAGTTATCATCTTTTTCATATTGATTTGATCCATCGACATTTACAATAGACCAGCCCCCGGAGGTTACAGTCCAGTTGGATGCTCCATCTTCAAAATCATCTTCAAATAAGGGTTTCGGCTCTGCCTTCTTGATTGAGATTTCGGTAGTGACAGGCTCTGAGTCAGATATGGCCGGTGCAATGTCAACCTGAACTACCACTGCTGTTTTATTACCGTCGTAATCATATTGCGCCAGTATAGTTCCGCCCTCTACCTCATATTCTCCTTTTTGCATGAGGAATCGAACCCGTCCGTCATAGAAATTTTGTCTTACTCTGTTCAAAATAGATACTTTATTTTCGGTTTGCGTACCATTGTTGTCTGATTCAAAGGTTTGGGAAACAATGGGGTTTGTGCCCCAGTCTTCAAAGAATTTAAATCGATCTATTCCATTTTCCCGGCTTGTTATCTGTGGACATATCCACGAACCGTCCTGTTCTTTGTTAAAGTTATAAAAACTATGCTCCATTCCCGACAAACCGGAGGCGGTCATATGCACTGGAAACGGGGTTTCCTGTACTGTTTGGGCTTTATGTCCGTGCCCTATCAACCCAAGATCAATGGGCTTTTCCTCTGTCATAATTGTTCTCGGCTTACCGAGGCCATCATAGTAATGAGACGCCCATAAACGGAACTTTATGCTCGGATCATCAAAACTTGCTGCTAATTGATCCTTCGAATACTGTATATGCTCGTCAATGGTCCATTCGCTGGTAATAACATAAAAAGAACCCAAGCGCAATGAAAATGCACGTTGACCCATAACCTTTTCATAATGCTCATGCCATTCATCAAAGAGTATATATTGAGGTGTATATCCTGTATCGTGGTTGCCTCCTACCATAAGAGTTGGCACTTTATATTGCAGCTTTGCGTCTCTGTAATTTATGAGATTTGGCTTGCCAACGGTTTCAAGGGGCTGGGTGCTGTTGCTTTCATGCCAAAACTGCACATTGTCACCAGTGTGAAGAACAAAGCGAGGATTAATAATATTGATGGAGTCTGTTGCCCAATTTACCATCTCGATGCTACCGTTATTATATCTTGGATCAGGATGCGACGATCCATTTGGGTGCTCAGCCTTAGGTCTCATAACATGTTCGTCTGAGATATGTAATATATAAAAGTCTTCCTCAAAATCCTGCACAACTTTTACACAATTGGCCGAGGTAATAAATTTCTCCTGGTTGTTTATAAGAACCAATGAGAACAGTTCGGGAGAAATATCATCAGGTACGGTAACAGTGAAAATATAGCCGTCTTCGCGACCGTAATACACTTTCCCTGTTCTCACCGTTACTTCTGCATCCCAGGATCTGATATCGTTTCTTAGCTCAGCTGTCCAACCTGCAACAGGCAAAGATGCTGCTCTTACCTCCACATCAAATGTATCTGCCGGCTGAGCAAATGCAGGATTCACCCATCGAGGCGTCCAAATATTAGCCAACTCATAAGGAATTTCTCCTTCTACATCGCCAACATCTGCTCTGTTGATTAAAACAATATATTCCCTTGGCAACATATCGTCTTCAGAAATAGCTATTACAAATTCATTAACCCCCGTGTTTAGCTCTATTGGCCCTATCGTGTCACCACTGGTTATGTCAACTCCATCTAAACTCAAAATATACGCTGCACTGCTGTTAACAGTTGGTTGTATATATATTTAGGTAATGTCAAATGGTATATTAGCTGAATACATATTTTCTTTAAAAGTCAGGTTTATTAGATTTTCAAGTTCTTCATCTTCAGCTATTACCAGACTTTCAAGTTCGATATCCGTCATGGATGGCTCCGGCTCTTCAGGACTTTCTTCCAATGCCAATACCTTCACATTATCATACCTGGCACTAGCCAGATAAGTGTTGAGAGCTATGGTTCCGGATTCAATGGCAGGCTCATCGAAGAGATCCTCATCAACTACCTCCAATTCCTTTACTCCGTCGACCCACATTTCGAGTTTGTTACCAATCAATACTCCTTTTACATGATATGGTTTCCCCAATTCAGGAGTAAAGGGCTTTTGAACCAAAGGTCTTTCTCCAGTATTTCTCTTTCTTATCTGTAGTGCACTCCCGGTTATGGCGAATGAATATCTGATATTGTTAGCAGAGAACCTGGCACTTATTTCTATACGTGGCCCCGTACCCTGTGTATGCAATATAGTAATATCAGCTTCAACTGAATAATCAGTCCAATCACGGGAAGATAAACCGCTGGGGGATTCATAATCATCCAATACAGCGAAACCTACAGTGCTGCTGGAATAGTCATTATCCTTCTCATATTGATTTGATCCATCAGCATCTACAATAGACCAACCTCCGGATGTCACAGTCCAGTTGGATGCTCCATATTCAAAGTCGTCCTGAAATAAAACCTGCTCATCGGAACCTGTGTCTTCTGCAAGTGCCATAAAATTATGTGATTGCCCAAGTAGTAGTAGCAATACCAATAAAACAGCCAGTAGCTTAGAGAACTTTGTTTTACCCATTTCTCAGCCTCCCTTTTATTTCACTTTATCAATATTGATAATAGAACAACATCACCTATTAATTATAGTTATTTGTCCACAAAACTTAAGTACACTGGATTATAATTTAGTGCACTTTCTTTAGGAATATCTTCCATTTGCTTGAACTGATAAATTTATGAATTATAATGGAAATTACAGATTTATATACAGTGTTTTCCATATTTTTTGTAAGTTTCTAGGAGGTTTAGCATGAGTCAACACAGGAGAATTGTTGTGATTAT
>DUOA01000035.1 GCA_012839095.1 Clostridiales bacterium | reverse complement strand
CAAAATGGTAAATATTCATATGCCTCTTATAAAGGGCTTTTCTTTGGTATACCGGCTTTTCTTGGATACTTTCCGGGAGTATTCCTTATTTTCTCAACAACTACCAACTTATGGGTTTTTTCGGAAAATGGAATTTTAATGTTTCTGGTTTCAATCCATTTTCCCCCGAGCAGGGAAATCGCTCTTAAAGCTTTCTCCAGCTCAATATCAGCTCCTGGTCCCTTATGTGCTATAAAGTATCCACCAACCTTTACAAAAGGAAGACAGTATTCAGCAAGAACTGAAAGTTCTGCAACAGCCCTGGAAACAACAATGTCACAGGCTTCCCGTCTTTCTGCCTTTCTGGACAGGTCTTCCGCTCTTGCGTGTATGGCTTCCGTGTTTGTCAGGCCCAAACAGTTTATTGCCTCGTTCAAAAACCCAACCTTTTTCTGAACCGAATCCATCAGGGTAAGCGAGAGATCCGGCCTCAGGATCTTTACAGGAATACCGGGAAAGCCTGCCCCCGTGCCCACATCCAGAACAAGGCCGCCTTCCCTGAATCCATTCAGAAGCAAAAGGGAAACAGAATCCAAAAAATGATGTACCTGAATTTCATCGGGATCCGTAATTGCAGTCAGATTAAACTTCTGATTCCATTCCAGAATAAGGGACAAGTACTGCTCCATCCGCAACAATTGATTCTCATCCAAGGGGATGTTCATTGCAGCACATCCGTCCTTAAAGAGCCTCATATCATGCCTCATCTGATTTTTTCTCCCTTCGGCGCTTTTCCAGGTATACCATCAATACAGAAATATCGGCAGGGGATACCCCTGATATTCGGGATGCCTGTCCTATGTTTTCGGGCTGAAGCTTCTTAAGTTTTTGTACCGACTCCAGCTTCAGTCCGGCAATGTCCCTGTAATCGATATCCGGCGGTATGCGCATCTTTTCCATCTTCTTGAACTGCTCCACCTGTCTCAGCTGCTTACTGATATAGCCCTCATATTTTATCTGAATCTCCAGCTGCTCCTGTATTTCCGGCTTAAGCTCATCTTCCAGTTCTCCCAGCCGGATGATATCTGAAAAACTGATTTCAGGGCGCTTGAGCAAATCCGCCAGGGAGATTCCGCTCTTTAAGGCAGAGGAGTTCTTCTGCTTTAGGTATTTGTTTACCCTGTCAGAAGGAGAAATTGTAAGACTGCCCAGCCTTTCCAGCTCCCTCTGCACTGTTTCCAGCTTAGTGCAGACCTTGCGATACCGCTTTTCACTTGCCAGTCCAAGCCTGTATCCTGTTTCTGTCAGGCGCATGTCCGCGTTGTCCTGACGCAAAAGCAGCCTGTATTCCGCACGGGAAGTCATCATGCGGTAAGGTTCCGGCGTGCCCTTTGTCACCAAATCATCTATCAGCACTCCGATATATGCGTCTGATCTGTCCAGAATAAGGGGTTCTTCCTGCCTGACCAGCTGCACCGCATTGATGCCTGCTATGATGCCCTGGGCAGCTGCTTCCTCATAACCGGAGCTTCCATTGATCTGCCCTGCAAAGAACAAGCCTTCAATATGCCTGGATTCCAAAGACAATTTAAGCTGTGTGGAATCTATGCAATCGTATTCAATGGCATAGGCAGGCCGCATGATTTCCACATTCTCCATTCCCGGAATAGTGTGGTAAACTGCCATTTGAATTTCTACCGGCAAACTGGAGGACAGACCCTGTACATACATTTCATTGGTACCCAGGCCTTCAGGTTCGATAAATATCTGGTGACTCTCTTTTTCATGAAAGCGAACAACCTTGTCTTCAATAGAGGGACAGTAGCGGGCTCCCACACCTTCCATCCTGCCTGAATAGAGGGGAGAGCGATGCAGATTGTCCCTGATAATCTGATGGGTGCGTTCATTGGTGTAGGTAAGCCAGCAGGGTACCTGCTCCCTTTCAATAGGGCCATTCATAAAGGAGAAGGGAGGAACAGCCCGGTCTCCCGGCTGTATGATCATTTTGGAAAAATCCAGGGATCTCCTGTTAACCCTGGCAGGAGTGCCCGTCTTGAATCGCTGCAGCCTGAAACCCAGATCCTTCAGGTTTTCCGACAGCTTATTGGCCGGAAACAAGCCGTTTGGCCCGCTGTTAACCGAATACTCGCCTATTATAATACGGCTTTTCATATATACGCCTGTGGCCAGCACTACTGAACGGCACTGGTATATCTCTCCGGTATCAAGTTTAACGGCACTGACCCTTCCGTTCCGGGTTCGAATCTCTGTCACTTCCCCCTGGCAGAGCATCAGATTCTCCTGATTTTCCAGGGTTAATTTCATTTCTGCCTGGTATCTTTTTTTGTCTGCCTGGGCCCGCAGTGAATGAACCGCTGGTCCCTTGCCGGTGTTAAGCATTCTGATCTGAATAAAGGTCTTGTCTATATTCTGTCCCATTTCACCGCCCAGCGCATCCACTTCCCGTACCAGATGGCCTTTGGAGGTGCCTCCAATGGCAGGGTTGCAGGCCATAAGAGCAACCGCATCCAGGTTATGTGCAACCACCAGCGTTTTCATTCCCATTCTGGCTGCTGCCAGGGCCGCTTCGCAGCCTGCATGGCCTGCGCCGGCAACTATAATATCATAAGTTCCTGCCAGAAACTCCATGATTCACCTACTTTCCCAAACAGAATTCCGCAAATATTCTGTCCACCAGATTCTCTGTAAGGCTTTCTCCCGTGATTTCACCCATGGCTTCCCAGGCATTTCTGATGTCTATGGAAACCATATCCAGGGGCATGGATGCATCAAGCGCCTTCAGAGCCTCAGCCAAATGCTGATCCGCACGAATCAAAGCCTGTTTATGCCTGTTATTGGTTATCATAACCGTACTCCTGCTCCCCAGACCTCCGGAATAGACCAAATCGTATATGAAGTCCTCCACCTGATCCAATCCGGTACCATCCAGCATGGAGGTTTTTATTACTCTTTTATCGGTTATACACCGGATATCCTCTTCGGACACAGCAGGGGGCCTGTCTGTTTTATTCAGCAGAATAAGCACCTTTCTGTCTTTCAGCCAGTCCAGAATTTCCCTGTCCTCTTTCTCCAGGGGATTTGATGCGTCCAGCAATATCAGAATAAGATCCGCCTCCCGGGTCAGTTCCTTTGATCTTTCCACGCCTATTTTCTCCACCTGGTCCATGGTTTCCCGGATACCGGCAGTATCCAGTATTCTGACCAAAACACCCCTGATATTCACATATTCCTCAATGACATCCCGCGTAGTTCCTGGAATATCGGTTACAATAGCCCGGTTTTCCCGGACCAGGGCGTTTAAAAGAGAGGACTTTCCCACGTTGGGCTTGCCGATAATAACGGTCTTAATTCCTTCCCTAACAAGGCGCCCCTGATGGGCTGATTCCAGCAGCATGCGGCATTCCCTGCGGATATCATTAACTCTCTCCTTAACCCTGCCTGCCATCATATCCTCGATATCCTCTTCGGGATAGTCTACCGTAACCTCGATATGGGCCAGAAGACCCAGTAAATCCTCCCTGGCTGTCCTTATTTTTTCAGAGAGAACTCCTTCCATCTGCCCCACGGAAGCCCTCGCCGCTTCCTCCGATTTTGATGAAATCAGATCCATCACGGCTTCAGCCTGTGCAAGATCAATCCGTCCGTTCAAAAAGGCCCGTTTGGTAAACTCACCGGGCAGCGCCAGCCGCGCGCCCTCTTCCAGTACAAGCTCAGTGATCCTGCGTACGGGTATCATGCCGCCATGGCAGTGAATCTCCACTACATCCTCCCTGGTATAAGTCCTTGGCGCCTTCATATAAACAAGCAGGACTTCATCAACTATATTATTTTCCTTATCCCTGATAAAGCCATAATGAAAATAACGATCCTTAAACTGCTTCTGTTTTTGTTTTCTGCCGTTAATGAATAAGCTGCCGGCTATCCGCAGTGACTCCGGCCCGCTGAGACGGATTACCGAAATTCCGCCTTCTCCCGGCGGGGTAGCCAGGGCAGCAATCGTATCATCCAATGCCACATTTATCACCCTCTTGCACACATAGTATGCTCTCTTTCGGCTGTCATCCCTCAGCTGTCATCTTTCCCCTGAATTATCCTTTCCTGAAACTTTGAAACCCAGTATTGCTACTGGGTTTTTGATCTTATCACATGATAATGCCATTCGTTCTGTTTTTGAGATCCTCTATTTCAGCGTAATGACTACCTTCCTGTAAGGCTCATTCCCTTCACTGTGGGTAACAACATGAGGATCCTTTTGCAGAGCGGAATGAATAACCCTTCGCTCAAAGGGATTCATTGGTTCCAGAACAATCTTTCTCTTGGTCTTATAAACCTTGTGGGCCAGCCTTTTTGCCAGCTTGGTCAAGGTTTCCTCCCGCTTGCAGCGGTAATTTTCCGTATCAATGGTAATTCTTTTGTATTTATCCGTATTCTTATTTACTGCCAAACTGGTAAGATACTGAACTGCATCCAGTGTCTCGCCCCGGTGGCCAATCAGGATACCCATCCTGGGGCCGCTTACATTGACTGCTACTGCATCTTCTGTTTCCGTTATGTCAATTTTTGCTTCAAGTTTCATTTTCTCAAACAGTTCTGTCAGAAATTCTTTGACCAGGTCTCCCGTGGACTGCATTACAGATGCCTTTATCTTTGCATCTTTTCCCCCAAATATGCCTAAAATGCCCTTAACCGGCTCTTCCAATACCTCGATCTCCAGCTTATCCCTCTGTACCGCCAGCTGGATGGCTGCTGTCAGGATGGCATCCTCCAGGGTTTTACCTGTTGTAATTACGGATTTCATTCTTGATCACCTTCCTTAGCCGCTGGTGCTAAATATTTTTTGAAAATAAGCTGCTGCGCAATCTGGAACAGATTCGAAGTCACCCAGTAGATAGCAAAAGATGCCGTATACATGATACAGAACCATACCGACATTAAGGGCATGATGGTGGCGAAACCCTTCATCTGCTGATTACTGCCGCCCTGAGGCTGAGTCATTTTCATCTGAAAATAAGAGGTTACTCCCGCCAGAAGAGGAAGTATAAACAAACCGTTAAACCCGGGACCAAACAAAGCTATGGATTCACCCACATTATTCACCAGGGGGGAATCCGGATGCCAGATATTTTTAATCCAGAGAAAGGGAGCTGCATATTGTGCGATATTGGGATCATCGGATATGGATCTGAGAGCAGCAAACAAGGCAAAAAACAGGGGCATTTGCAGCAGCATGGGGAGACATCCTCCGAGAGGATTGACTTCGTGCTTGCGATACAATTCCATTGTTTTTTTGTTAAGTTTTTCCGGATCATTCTTGTATTTCTTCTGAATCTCGCTGAGCAGGGGCTGTATTTCCTGCATCTTTTGATTGGCTTTTCTGGATTTCAGATCCAAGGGCAGAAGTACAAGTCTCATCAGCAATGTAAACAATACGATTGCAAGGCCGTATCCTCCAAAAGGAGCGGGAATCACTCCGGTAATACTGTTAAGACCCTTCAAAATACTTCCCAGAAAGTTGACAAAAGAAGCCCAAAATCCGGTCTTTTGGGTTTGCTGGGCGACATCCATCAATATAATAGGTAAATTCATTTCCTCTTTTTACCCCCGTCATTTATTTTAATGGGTCGTATCCGCCGGGATGCAGAGGATTGCATTTCAAAATTCTCTTTATGGAAAGAATCAACCCTTTTACGGACCCATACTTTTCAATAGCCTGCATGGAATAGTGTGAACAAGTCGGATAAAATCGGCAGCTCGGGGGCAACCACGGAGAAACCCCCTTTTGGTAGAATTGGATCAGCTTAATCAATATATTTTTCATTGAACCAAATCACCTTGTCTGTATAATTTTCCTCTCTTCAGAAGATTGTATACAGCCTTTTCCAATTCTTTGTAAGAAGCCCCGCCGGCTTCCTTTCTCACAACGAAAACAATATCGTAACCCTGCTCCAACTGTTGGAGCTGCAATCTCAAAATTTCCCTCAGCTGCCTTTTGATTCGGTTTCTTTGTACTGCTTTTCCAAACTTCCTGCTGACGGAAAAACCAATTCTAATCTGAGGTTTTCTGGTTTTACGATAGATCAATACCAGCAAAGGGTGACCCAGAGATTTCCCTTTCCTGTACGCGTATTGGAATTCCTTATTTCTCCTGAGCCGGTACTTCTTTTTCACCCATTACCTCCAGAAGGGTTTTTGATGGTACAAAAGGCCACTTGTATAGCGGCCTTATGCTGTAAGCTTCTTTCTTCCTTTTTGTCTTCTTCTCTTAAGCACCAGTCTGCCATTCTTTGTGCTCATTCTCTTGCGGAATCCATGTTCCTTTTTACGCTGTCTTTTCTTCGGCTGATACGTCCTAAGCATTGTGCACAGCCCCCTTTCAGTTCTATTTTGACTTTGATAATTTCCTGTACCACTTTTCCATTCTTCCCTTGTTTGCATCAGAAAGGGAAACGGCATCAGCTACGTATAGTATTATAAGTCATCATACTTGCAGGTGTCAAGAAAATCAAGTATTATAATGGCCCCGGCAGCAACAATCCACAGATATTTTGATAATTTTACTTTACTGTTGATAACTTCTACACTATAATATAAGAAGGCTTTATTATAGCAGTTATGCACATCTGTGGATAATTTTGTGTATAACTTGTCGTTTATTCGACTTTTTTCGTAAATTTTAATCGGTCTAAAACCTGTTGATATTGTTAATGGAATTCTCAGTCCCTGTGAATAAGATTTCCATGACTGGATGTATTCTATCCGATTCATTATGCCTTATGCATGTTTATTTTGTGCTGTGCAGAGTCAGGCCCTTGTACAGCAATTTTGTTCTCTATTTTTCTTTTTTTCTGGTAGGAGGTTTCTATGGATAACTATTTAATGGATCTTTGGCAGAAAACACTTCGTCTGGTGCGCAACGAGATTACCGACGTCAGCTTTGATACCTGGATCAAGGCAATTGAACCGGTTTCAATAAAAGGAGAGCAGCTTTATCTTTGTGTTCCCAACGATTTTACCAAAAGCATCCTGGAAGGCCGGTACACCAGTCTCCTGTCCAATGCGGTAAAACAGGTGTCCTCCCGGTCTTATTACATAAACTTTGTTCTTACCAGCGAAGCCGATAAATACATGGATAAACCTGAACCGGCAGAATCAGAGATAAATGAGAGCTTCAGCATGCTGAACCCCAAATACACCTTCAGCACCTTTGTAATAGGAAACAGCAACCGCTTTGCACATGCAGCCTCGCTGGCTGTTGCCGAAGCACCTGCAAAATCATATAATCCGCTTTTTATATACGGAGGCGTCGGGCTGGGAAAAACCCATCTGATGCATGCCATCGGCCATTTTATCCTTGCCAATAACAAGAAGGCAAAGGTATTGTACGTAACCTCCGAAAAGTTTACCAACGAACTGATAAACTCCATCCAGACCAACAAAAACGTGGAATTCCGCAACCGCTACCGCAATGTGGATGTTCTGCTGATAGACGATATTCAGTTTATAGCAGGAAAGGAAAGTACCCAGGAGGAATTTTTCCATACCTTCAATGCCCTGCATGAAGCCAACAAACAGATCATCATGTCCAGTGATCGTCCTCCCAAGGAGATTCCAACACTGGAGGACAGGCTGCGCTCCCGGTTCGAATGGGGCCTGATTACGGACATACAGCCTCCCGATTTGGAAACCCGGATAGCCATTCTAAAGAAAAAAGCCACTCTGGAAAATCTGGAGGTTGATGATGAGGTACTGACCTTCATCGCCAAGCGGATAGAATCCAATATTCGTGAACTGGAAGGAGCCCTGACCCGAATCATTGCCTACTCATCACTGACCAACAGCACTCTGGACGTAGCAGTAGCTGATGAGGCACTGAAGGATATCATATCCAATCACCGGCCGAAAGAAATCACACCGGAAAGGATACAAAAGGTTGTGGCCGATTATTATCAGCTTAAGGTAGAGGATATGAAGTCCAAAAAACGCAACCGTCCCATTGCCTACCCCAGACAGATTGCCATGCATCTGTGCAGGGAACTGACGGATTTGTCCCTTCCAAAGATAGGAGAACTGTTCGGAGGACGGGATCACACCACTGTCATCCATGCCTGCGACAAGATTGCCAGGGATATGGAATCCGATTTACAGGTTAAACGGACCATAAACGAATTAATTAAGAGAATCAACGAAGACTAACAGAGGCTGTGGATAAAATTCCGATTACGGGCCGATCTTATCCACAGAATATCAACAGGTGGAATTTGTGTATTACTTGATTCGACATCATAATTCACATTTCCACAAGCCCTACTGCTATTACTACTACTAAACTATTATTATATGCAACAACAACAGGAGGTATTCCATGAAATTCACATGTTCTCAAAATAATTTTCTGGAAGCTGTACTGACGGTACAAAAAGCTGTATCTGCCCGATCCAGCACTCCCTTATTGGAAGGCATTCTGCTTGAAACCCAAAAGGATGTACTGAAGCTGGTGGGCACCAACCTGGATCTTGGAATTGAAACCTATATAGAAGCTGACATCCGGGAAGAGGGAAGCGTGGTGATTCCATCCAGACTCCTGTCGGAAATTATACGAAAACTTCCTGACGCAGAAATAGAAGTCACTCTTCTTGGCAACTACAGTGTGAAAATTGTCTGTCTGAATTCCCTTGTAACCCTTCAGGGCTTTGCTCCTGACGAATATCCTTCCCTGCCTGACATCAGCGAAAGCGAACCTATTGAGATAAGTAAGATGCTGCTGGCAAAAATGATTAGGGAAACGATTTTTGCAGTCGCAACAGACGAATCCCGTCCTGTACTTACTGGTTCTCTTTTGGAAGTGGAAGACGGAGAGGTTACCATGGTCAGCCTGGACGGTTACCGCCTGGCCCTGCAAAAAGGCAGAATCGAAAGTTCCGCCGGACATAGGAAAGTAATTATTCCGGGCAAGTCTTTAGGGGAGATAGGAAGAATAATTGATGGCAGCGACGACAATATAAGCATAACCATATCCGATCGACATGTGTTATTTGATCTGGGTTATACCAGAATCATATCCCGGGTACTGGAAGGGGAGTTTATCAACTACAGGCAGATAATACCTGAAGATTACAGGACCAGAGTCAAAGTGGATACCAAGATTCTGACTTCCAGCATTGAGCGGGCATCTTTAATTGCCAGGGAAGGAAAAAATAATCTGATTAAACTGAATCTGCAGGATCAGAAAATGACGATCACCGCAAACTCGGAATCCGGTCAGGTATATGAGGAAATTCCTGTTCTTCTGGAGGGGAAGGATTTGGAGATTGCCTTCAATGCCAGATACTTTATGGATATGCTGAAGGCTATCCCGGATCAGGAAATCTGCATGGATTTAACTACCAATGTCAGCCCCTGTGTAATCCGGCCCATTAAGGGCAGTGATTATACCTATCTGCTACTTCCGGTAAGAATTTTCGGATAACAGGGAGGCAAAATGGAAAAAGTCAAAATTCATACGCCCTTCATAAAGCTTAATCAATTACTGAAGTGGGTTAGTGCAGCGGATTCCGGTGCAATGGCAAACCATATAATCACAGAGGGCATGGTTAAAGTCAACGGAGAACCGGAGCTAAGAAAAGGAAGGAAGATTCATGCCGGAGATTTGGTGGAGGTAGAGCAGGTGGGAAGCTTTCTTGTGGAATAAGAAAGGGTGCTGGTTTTGCAGCTCAGGGAATTGAGCCTTAAAAACTACAGGAACTACGATAATCTGGAGCTGTATTTTCATTCGGATCTGATATTGTTTATAGGTCCCAATGCTCAGGGAAAGACCAATATCCTGGAATCTGTATTTTTGTCCTGTACCGGACGTTCCCACCGTACGCCCAGAGACAGGGAACTTATTAAGCTGGGAGAAGAAGAAGCCCTTATACGCACAAGAGTGGAAAAAGAACTGGGCAGCAGTGAAATTTCCATATTGCTGAATATGCGGGATAAGAAAAAGGTGCTCATCAATAAAACGCCGGCAGCAAGGCTGGGTGAGCTGATGGGGCATTTGAATTCCGTGCTCTTTTCTCCTGATGATCTGAAACTGGTGCGGGACGGCCCTGCCGAGCGCAGGCGCTTTATGGACATGGAATTGTCCCAGATCCGGCCCAGGTATTTCTATTATCTGCAGCAATACAACCGGATTTTGACTCACCGGAACAATCTGCTGAAGGAGATTCAGGGGAAACCCTCTCTTGCATCCACACTGCCTGTATGGGATTACCAGCTGGCTGAGGCGGGAAGTTATATAATTCAGCAAAGACAATTGTTCAGCCAATCATTGCAGAATATTGCTCGGGAAATACACAGCAGGATTACAAATCATTCTGAAGCATTAACAATGGAATACAAGTCTTCCATTCCATTTGAAGAAGGTTCTCTGCAGGAAATACAGGAACAATTCATAAGAGAGCTTGAAACCAGGCATAAGGATGATATTGCAAGGGGTTCTACGGGAAGAGGCTGTCACAGGGATGACATCCATTTTAAAATTAATGGGATAGATGTCAGATTGTTCGGCTCCCAGGGTCAGAAGAGGACAACTGTCCTTTCACTTAAACTCTCGGAGCTCGAATTTATGTATAAGGAAACCGGGGAATATCCCCTGCTATTGCTGGATGATGCCTTATCCGAGCTGGACAGGGATCGTCAGAAAATGCTTCTTGAATATATCGGAAAGGTTCAGACCTTTATTGCTCTGACTGATCCAACTCAGATTCCTGATGTACAGACTTCTTCCAGGCAGGTCTTTCGTATTCAATCCGGCGCTGCCTATCCGGAAGAAAGTCTGTCCTTTTAAGCAGGAAGAAAATAGGATATAATATATAAGAATGGGCTATTATTTTCAAAGCAGGGAAGGATGGTTGGTATGGTATTGCATCTTGGAGGAGACGTAACAGTTCCCTTGAACGATATTATTGCAATTATCGACAAGGAATCTGCCGATCAGTCCGCCGCCAACCGAGAGTTTATCAATATTGCCCGTGAAGAGGGCTTTGTAAGAAGAATATCCCATGATCCGCCGAAATCAATTGTACTGGCAGAAGTAGATAAAAAAACAGTTCTGTTTCTGTCTCCGATTTCCTCCGTTACGCTTATGAAACGGAGCAGAAAAGATACAGATCATTCATATAAGAGACTCAATAACAAGGGGGAAAGTAAGTGACCAACCTGGATAAAAGAAACAGCAATTATGACGAAACAAATATACAGGTTCTGGAAGGTCTGGAAGCCGTCCGAAAGCGACCCGGCATGTATATAGGCAGCACCGGCATTCGCGGTCTGCATCATTTGGTATATGAAATTGTGGACAACAGTATAGACGAAGCTTTGGCAGGCTTCTGTGATCGAATTCACGTGGTGATCCACAAGGACCTGTCTGTAAGCGTAACTGATAACGGCAGAGGCATACCCGTGGGAATCAATCCAAAGTACGGCATCCCGGCAGTGGAGATTGTCTTTACCATGCTGCACGCCGGTGGTAAATTCGGCGGGGGAGGGTACAAGGTCTCAGGCGGCCTGCATGGGGTAGGCGCATCCGTGGTAAATGCCTTATCGGAATGGATGGTGGTCAATGTCCGTACTGAGGGCAGGGAATACCAGATGAGGCTGGAAAGGGGTAAAACCACATCCCCTCTTAAGCAAATCGGCGAAACAGAGGAAACCGGATCCAAAATTCATTTTAAACCGGACAGCCTGATATTTGAAGAACTGGATTTTAATTACGACGTACTGAAAAACCGGCTGAGGGAAATGGCCTTTCTGAATAAGGGAATCACCATTATTTTGGAGGATGAGCGGGAAGAACTCTATAATGAATTCTATTACGAAGGCGGAATCCTTTCCTTTGTTGAGTATCTTAACAAGAGCAGGACAGCCCTGCACAGTCCTCCCATTTATGTAACAGGCGAAAAGGAAAATGCCACATTGGAAATTGCCCTGCAGTACAACGATTCCTTTATTGAAAACATCTTCACTTTTGCCAATAATATATCAACACCGGAAGGCGGTACTCATCTGGTTGGATTCAAGTCCGGTCTGACCAGGGTTATAAATGAGTATGCCAGGAAAACCAATGTGCTGAAAGCCGGGGACCCAAATTTTTCAGGGGAAGATACCCGTGAGGGACTGGCAGCCATAATAAGCGTGAAGCTTACCGAACCTCAGTTTGAAGGCCAGACCAAAACCAAGCTGGGAAATAGTGATATAAGAGGCTTTGTTGAGAATACCCTGAATGAGAAGCTGGCTGCTTATCTGGAAGAGAACCCTTCTGTGGCCAGAATGATAATGGAAAAGTGCGTAAGTGCCTTCAGGGCAAGGGAAGCGGCCAAAAAAGCCAGAGACTTAACCAGAAGGAAGAATGTCCTGGAAAGCGCTTCGCTGCCCGGGAAGCTGGCAGATTGTTCCGAAAGGGATCCCAGACTGTGTGAAATCTTCATAGTGGAGGGAAATTCAGCCGGCGGCTCAGCAAAACAGGGCAGGGAAAGAAAGTACCAGGCCGTTCTGCCGCTGAGAGGCAAGATTCTGAACGTGGAAAAGACCCGTCTGGACAGGATACTGGCCAATGAAGAGATAAAGACCATGATTACGGCATTTGGTGCAGGAATTGGCGAGGAATTCAATGAGGAGAAACTGCGATACCATAAAATAATATGCATGACTGACGCAGATGTGGACGGCAGTCATATAAGGACCCTGCTGCTTACTTTCTTCTATCGGTTTATGCGTCCGCTGATAGAGAACGGATATGTGTATATTGCTCAGCCGCCTCTTTACAAGGTTACAAAAAACAAGAAAGAACACTATGTATATAACGACAGGGAATTGGATGAGCTTTTGGAAGAAATCGGACGGGAAGGAGTCGAACTCCAAAGGTACAAGGGTCTGGGTGAAATGAATCCGGAACAGCTCTGGGATACGACCATGAATCCTGAAACCCGTACAATACTGAGGGTGGAACTGGAAGATGCCATTTCAGCCGATGAAACCTTCAGCATCCTGATGGGTGACAAGGTGGAGCCCAGGCGGCAATTTATTGAAGAAAACGCCAGAATGGTTAAAAACCTGGATATCTGAACAGATATAAAACTGGAATTAAGAACAGATATAATCAAACATATTTATATTTGTAGAATTCAGTATATACAAAAGCATTAAATACTAGCAATGTAATTGGAAGATAAAAGGAGAATCAACCGGTATGGATTCTTTAAATCAAAGAGTAATAGATATTAATTTGGAAGATGAAATGAAAAGATCCTACATAGATTACGCAATGAGCGTAATTGTAGGACGTGCTCTTCCGGACGTAAGGGACGGCTTAAAGCCGGTTCATCGTCGAATCCTGTATTCCATGCAGGAGCTGGGTCTGACTTCTGATAAACCATATCGAAAATCTGCCAGGATCGTCGGTGATGTACTGGGTAAGTATCATCCCCATGGTGATTCAGCTGTATATGATGCCATGGTTCGTATGGCGCAGGATTTTTCCATCCGTTATCCCATTGTGGACGGACATGGTAACTTTGGTTCGGTAGACGGGGATGCCCCTGCAGCCATGCGTTATACGGAAGCCCGCATGGCAAAAATCACCTCGGAAATGCTGGCGGATATCGGAAAAGAAACGGTAGACTTTATGCCCAACTTCGATGAATCCCTCAAAGAGCCTGTGGTGATGCCCTCCAGGTTCCCCAATCTGCTGGTAAACGGGTCCTCAGGCATTGCCGTTGGTATGGCTACCAATATTCCGCCCCATAATCTTGGGGAGGTTATTGACGGAACCATAGCCCTTATTGACAATCCTGATGCCGGATTGGATGAGCTTATGAACATTATTCATGGTCCGGATTTTCCGACGGGGGCCCTGATTATGGGCAGATCCGGCATTCGCGAAGCCTACCGGACAGGCAAAGGCCGTATAACTGTGAGGGCTAAGACAGAAATACAGGAACTGCCCAACAATCGATCCCGCATCATTGTCACAGAAATTCCTTATCAGGTAAACAAGGCCAGGCTTATAGAAAAGATAGCGGATCATGTTAAGGATAAAAGGCTGGAAGGCATATCCGACATCAGGGATGAATCCGACCGGAATGGAATGTCCATAGTTATTGATCTGAAGAAAGACGTAAATCCCAATGTAGTGCTGAATTATCTGTATAAGCACACCCAGATGCAGGATACATTTGGTGTGATAATGCTGGCCCTGGTGAACAATGAACCCAGGATCATGAACATCAGGGAAATGCTGGTTCATTATATAGACCACCAGAAAGATGTTGTAACCAGGCGGACAAAATATGATTTGGAAAAGGCAGAAGCCAGGGCTCATTTACTGGAAGGTTTGCTTACCGCCCTGGACAATATTGATGCAGTTATCAGCCTGATTCGCAGTTCCCGCACAACGCAGGCGGCCAGGGAAGGCCTGATGACCGGTTTCAGCCTCTCCGAGAAACAGGCACAGGCCATACTGGATATGCGGCTTCAAAGACTGACAGGGCTGGAGCGGGAAAAGATCAAGGATGAGTATTCTGAGCTGCAAAAAACAATCCAGTATCTTAAGGATGTTCTGGCCAATGAGTATCTGCTTCTGGGTATAATCAAGGAAGAACTGACAGCCATCAAAAACAAGTATAATGATTCCAGGCGTACGGAGATTGTACCTTATGAAGGTGAAATCGATTTGGAGGATCTTATCGATGAGCATGATGTGGTTGTTACCCTGACCCATTATGGCTATGTAAAGCGAACTCCCCTCAGCACCTACAGGATTCAGCGCAGGGGAGGGAGAGGCATAACCGGCCTTCAGACCCGGGAGGAAGATTTCATAGAAGATATTTTCGTGACATCCACCCATGAGCGGCTTTTATTCTTCTCATCAAAAGGGAAGGCATATGAGCTTAAGGCTTATCAGATTCCTGAAGCCGGCAGGCAGGCAAAAGGAACCGCTATCATAAATCTCTTGCAGCTGGAACCGGGTGAAAGGGTGGAGGCTTTTATTCCTGTCAAGGAAGAACACTTTGAAAAAGATCTGTACCTGTTCATGGCTACCCGTAATGGATTGGTAAAGAAAACACCGCTGAAGGATTTTGCCAATATTCGAAAGGCCGGCCTGATTGCCATCACCTTACGGGAGGATGATGAACTGATACGGGTAATTCTGACCGACGGAAACCAGGAAATCATTATGGCTTCCAGATATGGCATGTCCATTCGTTATCATGAAAGGGATGTCAGACCTATGGGCCGTACTGCCATGGGTGTGAAGAGCATGGATCTCATGGAAGAGGACTATGTTATTGACATGGAGCGGCTGGTAAAGGATGCGGATGTGCTGACCATCAGTGAGAACGGTTATGGAAAACGCACCCACGAAGGAGAGTACAGGGCTCAGTACAGAGGCGGCAGGGGAATAAAGACCATGAATATAACGGAAAAGACCGGTTGTCTGTCTGCCTTGAAGGTGGTAACAGGAGAGGAAGACCTGGTTATCATAAATTCTGACGGCGTCATCATTC
The DNA here is from genome assembly GCA_012839095.1 of Clostridiales bacterium. Classification (GTDB taxonomy): domain Bacteria; phylum Bacillota; class Clostridia; order Caldicoprobacterales; family DTU083; genus DUOA01. The sequence continues at coordinate 12,786 of DUOA01000035.1, read as the reverse complement.
GGATTGACACAAACGAGATCTCACGGATGAGCCGCAACACTCAGGGCGTAACCCTGATGAGGGTGGAAGAAGGCGGTCATGTAGTTTCTGTAGCCAAGGCCAAAAAGGAAGAAGAAGTGGTACCGGAGGAAGAAAGCATCATACTGCCCTTTGCTGCTGATGACCGGCAGCAGGAGACCTTGGAAACCCCTGAGGATTTTGACGATAAGGATGATACGTCAAACAACGATACTCCGGATAGTGATACTTCATTGGAAAGACTGCTGGAGCGCGCGGAAACGGAAGACACGGAAGAAGAAAATTGATGAAAATATTTTTTCGGAGGAGTACTGCATGGACATTCGAATTGTGAAAACCGGAAGCCCCAAGGCCAAACCTAAGGATAATGAGCTGGGATTCGGGCAATATTTTACAGATCATATGTTTGTAATGGATTATGATGCAGCTAAGGGATGGTATGATCCAAGAATTGTACCTTACGGCCCTTTTGAGCTGGAGCCGTCCTGTATGGTATTTCATTATGGCCAGGCAATATTTGAGGGAATGAAGGCATATCTGAACAAGGATGGGGAAGCTGTGGTATTTCGCCCCTTTATGAATATTAAACGGCTGAACCGCTCTGCAGCACGTCTCTGTATTCCTCAACTGGATGAGGACCTGGTCTGGGAGGGGCTAAGAAAGCTTCTGACCATTGAAAAAGACTGGATTCCAAAAACAGAGGGTACCTCTTTATATATCCGTCCCTTTGTTATCGCAACCGATCCCAATTTGGGTGTGCGTCCTTCCCATACCTACAAGTTCTTTATAATACTGTCCCCGGTGGGTGCATACTACAAAGAAGGTGTAAAACCTGTAAAAATATATGTTACTGACAAATATGTACGTGCTGCCGAAGGCGGTGTGGGCTTTACCAAAACTTCCGGCAACTATGCAGCCAGCCTTTATGCAGCGGAGGAAGCTGCAAAAAAGGGCTATACCCAGGTGCTGTGGCTGGATGCCAAGGAGCGCAGGTATGTTGAAGAAGTCGGCACCATGAACATCTTCTTTAAAATAGACGGCACACTTATAACTGCACCGCTGGACAGAGGCACCATTTTAGGCGGAGTGACCCGGGATTCCGTGATTAAGCTGGCTGAAGAAATGGGCTGCAGGGTAGAGCAAAGATACTTGTCAATCCAGGAGGTATATGATGCTCACAAGGCCGGCCGGCTGGAAGAGGTGTTCGGAACAGGCACGGCAGCAGTCATATCACCGGTAGGCCTGCTCAACTGGAATGATAATATTATAGAAATTAACGGGGGCAGGATAGGAGAGGTATCACAGAAACTGTACGACAGAATAACTGCCATTCAATATGGAAGGGAAGAGGATAAATTCGGCTGGGTGGAAAAAATATAGCCCAAAATACGGCCTCTTTTGTGAATTGAGCTTATGATGCTCCTTTTTGGGTAACTATATGATAATAAGTTAACTGAAAGGAGAAGTTTAATGAATAAAAGAACTGATTTGGTAACAATGGGCGGAAACCCGGTTACCCTGATTGGCAATGAGGTGAAACCGGGGGATAAGGCTCCTGATTTTACGGTTCTGACCGGGGATTTAAAGCCATACTCTTTGAAGGATGCAGGGAATAAAGTTAAAATTATAAGCGTGGTCCCCTCTCTGGATACCGGGGTATGCGAGATGCAGACTCTGCGTTTCAATAAGGAAGCTTTGGAGCTTAAGGACACCCTTATCTTAACCATCAGCGTGGATCTGCCTTTTGCACAAAAAAGATTCTGTGAAGCTCATTCTGTGGAAAATGTGATCGTACTGTCCGATCACAAGGATTTGTCCTTTGGTATGCATTATGGATTTGTAATGGAGGAACACAGGCTGCTCAGCAGAGGAATTGTTGTATTGGATCGGGACAATATGGTTCTTTATGTTGAATATGTGAAGGAAGTGAGGGAGCATCCCGATTACGGGAAGGCTCTGGAAGAAGCAGCAAAACTGGCATAGTGTCAGTAGTATTCCCTGCCTCAATCATCAGGCTTAAGCCTTTAGTTTATTGCGAATGAATCGTTAATTGACTCAATATATAATTTCGGAGAACACTTATGTTTGAATTTTCAGCTATTCTGACAGACAGGAAAAAAGACTTTTACAAGGAATTAAACAGCTTGCTGGCAGGCTTAATCGGCGATGAATCCGATTGGCTTGCCAATGCGGCCAATGCAGCATCTCTTTTGTTTCAAATACTGCCGGACATAAACTGGGCAGGTTTTTACCTGCTGAAAAAGGGCGAACTGGTTTTAGGCCCTTTTCAGGGCAAACCTGCCTGTGTTCGTATAAAAATGGGTAAAGGGGTATGTGGTACGGCGGCAGAGACCGGTAGAATTCAGCTTGTGGAGGATGTTAACCTTTTTCCGGGGCATATAGCCTGTGATGCCGCATCCCAATCGGAAATCGTACTGCCGATATATCAAAACGGCAGGCTGATAGGAGTTATGGACATAGACAGCCCCATAAAGGCCAGATTTGATAATGATGACGCGGAGGGCTTGTCAAATTTTATAGAAATATTGAATCAGCACATTAACTGGCCGGATTTTCCATGAGAATAATGTTAACAAAAATTTAGCTGAGATTCTGACTTTTACTCAAATGAACAAAGCACTGTTATTGTTAGGCTCATCGGGATATTATACCACATGTTATTAAGTGTTCAGGCGGATATCATATCAAGTATAAAAATGTTAGCAAGAGGTTAATGCAAGTATAAGGAGGGCTAAATACATGGAGAGAAAAGTCAGGCAGCAGGTGAAAGGCTACAGGACACAGGACGGTGCCGGGGTGAACCTGGTAAGAGTATTGGCAAACAGAACGGTACACGAATATGACCCAATTCTTATGCTGGATTCCTTTGACAGTACAAATCCCGATGATTACACAGCAGGGTTTCCGCTCCATCCTCACAGGGGAATAGAAACAATAAGCTATATCTATCATGGGAAAATGGTACACAGAGACAGTCTGGGCAATGAAGACGCAATCTCAGACGGCGAAGTACAATGGATGACAGCGGGTTCAGGAATTTTGCATGAAGAGCAGCTGCCCGCATCGGAAAGGATGCTGGGAGTACAATTATGGCTGAATCTGCCTGCCAGGGATAAAATGACCAATCCCGCTTATCGCAGCATAAAGAGACATGAAATCGAGGAGATAATGCTTGAAAACGGCAAGCTCAGGCTGCTTGCCGGTGAATATGAAGGCAGAAAGGGCTTTCAAAGCAGCTATCTGCCTCTTGACTATTACGATATTCATCTCAATGCCAATTCTTCCATAGTAATCAAAACTGAACGGGAACGTTCCATAATGATTTTTACACTCTCAGGCGATGCCTATATAGGAGACGAACTTGTTTATGAGAAAACAGCAGCCAAGCTTACAGAGGGCGATTTCGTAACAATAAAGGCCGGACATGAAAATGCCCAGGTACTGTTTGTAAGTTCAAGGAAGCTGAATGAGCCCATTGCCTGGGGCGGTCCTATTGTAATGAATACCAGGGAAGAGTTGCAAAAGGCATTTGATGATTTGGAACGGGGAACATTCCTGCAAAAAGAAATCTCCTATTGACAGCGATCGATCATCAAAGCAGCCAATGCAATATACAAGGCGGACCACGGCATTAGCGCTATTTTTCAAGCGGATTTTCCATAATACCTAAAAACAGGGGGGCGCCTGTTACCTCATCCACAATACCGTATATAAATGGCCGGTCGAATATAAGTTTAGTCTCCGGTTCAGCTATCATGCCTGTAGTTCTCATTTCCACGGATGTTACAGCGGATGCTTCCGTTCCCAGTTCATCTACCCGGCAGAAGGTTTTATGGCGCACTTCACCTATATAAAGGTTTTCTTTAGCTTTTCCCGGATTGTCAAGCATGAGGGAAAAGTCAGCCCTGTTTGGATCAAAAGCTATTGCCATACCCATGCCTGACAGCTCATCATTGAGCCGGTCCTCAAACCTCGTTTCGAATTTGGGAAGAGAAAGCACTATGTCCTGCCTTTTTACTGACATCAAATAATCAAGGATTGCAGCACCATCCAACTCATAGATAAAGGCTCGAATATCCGTATTTACTTCAGGCAGTACGGCGAAAAACTTGAATCGTCCATCATCATATGGAAGGATTACTCCTTGTACGCCTTTATTGTCAAAATAATCCATTTCACCAGTTCTATTCATGAAATCCACAGTAATACTGCCGTCCGGACTGTCAAAGTCTTTCGCGCGGGTATTTGCTGCATCAAAAGGTTCCTTCCAGTCCGACTTGAAGTAAACTGCATTTATAAGAAACATGTATGTTAGCGGGTTAATTTCATCAATTATTCTGTCAATGGTATTTTTGGTTTGTGTTTGTACCCATTTATTTATAGTACCTATTGCAGCAGGTTTACCAAAATCCAAACTTTGAAATCGGGCATCAAAATAATTGGCATTAGTCTGTAAAAAATCATGGGAAATGGTGAATCCTTGCCTGTACCATATTGAATTTGCAACGGAAAGCTCTGTTTTACCACCCATTACGCGCAGGATAGAGATATAATCACGACAAGCTTCATTAAATTCCTGAAGGGATAGATCGGCCGCCTTCAGAGTTTCCATCATAGCCTGGCGGGTTTCACTGTCTGAACCGTTGTATGTCATGCCCAGTGCAAGAAAAACAGAGGCCGGTGAAATTAAAATATTTCCTTCATTTTCAGAGGAAACCTGAAACAAATCCCAGGCAAAATCCAGCAATGAGGCGCGAAAGGCATTGTCAATTCTGTCAGGAGCGTCAGGCCAGGGCACACTGGTATCAACATTTAACTCAACATTATATTCATCATATTCCTTGCTGTCCAGTCTGCCTTTTATCGGCGTACATGCAGTAACCAGCAACAATACTGTCAATGATACAGCTATTACTTTATTTCTCATATTAATAATAAACAATCAACTCCTTTTTACCCCTTTGTTTACCATGGCATATAATTTTACTTTATTATAATAGACACAATTTTTTGAGATTTGTTTCAGGTTTATGAAAACTCAGATAAAACCTTCAAATTAATAAAATATCCATAGCATGTGGAAACTGTGTGAAAAAACCTGTGGATAATGTGGATAGAAATGGGGATTAAAAAGCACATGCTTTAGCCGAATAAAGTAAAATGTGGATAACTAAGGGGTTATCCACATTTTCCACAGAGTTGTTAACATAATATTATCAACTTCAAGAACTTTACTAACATTATAACCCACTTGACGGGTTATGCATCATTCATGCAAATGTTTACATTTTTGCATGAGTTTGGATAAGGTCCAGCACTTTTTCAATTCCGTTGCCGGTTTGACTTTCGTTCATCCTGGCAATATATTTTTCTCTATTTAGAAATAAGTCCATAATATGATCGTAAAGAGTATCCTCAGTCATGTTTTCCTGTTCCAAAACCTTGCTGAAGCCCTGTCTTTCGAAGGAGCGGGCATTAAGAATCTGATCCCCCCGGCTGGCACTTAAGGGTAGAGGGATGAGCAGTGCAGGCTTTTTCAGGGCCAGAAATTCAAATATGGAGTTTGCTCCGGCTCGTGAGACGACCAGGTCAGCCATAGCCATAATATCCGGCAGTTCTTCATCGATAAACCCAAATTGTTTGTAACCGGGGTAATCCTTCAGTACCTGATCAATATTGTCCTTGCCGCAAATATGCACAATATTAAAGCGTCTGGTCAGCTTGTCAAGCAGGGCCCGGACAGCTCTGTTAATGGAAACCGCTCCAAGGCTTCCGCCCATTACCAGGATTACCGGTTTGTCATCTTCAAAGCCGCAAAGTTTTTTTCCCTCGCCCGAATCGCCCAAAAACAATTCCCGCCGGATTGGAGTGCCGGTGTGAAAGGCTTTTCCGGCTGCAAAGTGCTGAACTGTATCCGGAAAGGTGGTGCAGACTAATTTGGCAAACCGGGTTGCTATTTTGTTGGCCAGGCCAGGAGTTATGTCGGATTCATGAACTATGACCGGAACACGGTTAAACCATCCGCCCAGCACAACCGGTACTGAAACAAATCCTCCCTTGGAGAAGATAATATTTGGCTTTATCTTACGGATCAGGTTTATGGATTGTCCTATGCCTGCAATCACCCGAAAGGGATCCGTCAGGTTTTTGATATCCGCGTATCTCCTGAGTTTTCCGGACTTTATGCCGTGAAAGGCTACATTGGGAATATCGGATATCAGCCTGTGCTCTATGCTGTTCTTTGTTCCTATATAATGGATTTCCCATCCCTGTTTTTTCAGCTCGGGAATGATGGCAATATTGGATGTAACGTGGCCTGCAGTCCCGCCTCCGGTCAATATTATTTTCTTCAAGCCGACACCTCCTGCTTTTCTCTAAACCCTTTCGGGAGCCTGAAGCCCAATTAAATGCAATCCGTTGCAAAGAGTATGTTTGGCAGCCTGAACCAGGGCCAGTCTTGCACTTCTGAGGGCAGGATTGTCCGTCAAAATCGGATGCTCATGGTAGAATCGGTTGAAATCCTGTGCCAGGTTCACCAGGTATCTGGTCAGGATGGAAGGTTCCAGGTCGTCAAGGGCCTGTTTTATCTTTTCGGGAAAAAGCGAAAGACTCTTAACCAGCTGATATTCTTCCCTTGAGGAAATCAGGCTGCTGTCAAAGTCTGCGGCCGCCTTGCTGCCGGATTCAGCCGCCTTGCGCAGCACACTGCAGGCCCGGGCATGGGTATATTGGACGTAGGGCCCGGTTTCACCGTCAAAATTCAGAATCTCGTCCCAGGAAAAGGATACATCCTTGATCCGGTTGCTGAATAGGTCGCTGAAAATGACAGCCCCTACTCCCATCTGCTGCGCGACTTCATGCTTGTTCTCCAAATTGGGATTCTTTGATTCGATAGTCTCCAGTGTCTTTTCAATGGCTTTTGAAAGAATTTCTTCCAAAAGGACTACCTTTCCGGTACGGGTGGCCAGCTTTTCACCGCCGATGCTGACGGTTCCGAAAGGTACATGATGAAGATCCTTGTGCCAGTCATAACCCATCTTTTCAATTACCTTAAACCATTGTTTAAAGTGAAGACTCTGGGAAACGCCGGTGACATAAATACATTTTTCAAAGTCATAGGTTTTCTTGCGGTAGATGGCGGCTGTTATGTCCCTTGTGGCATACAGGGTGCTGCCGTCAGTCTTAAGGATCAGGCAGGGGGGCATGCCTTCCTCCTCCAGATCCACTATCATGGCGCCCTGGCTTTCCTTCAACAGACCTTTATCCTGCAGCTCCTGTATTACCGGCTGCATTTTGTCGTTGAAGAAGGATTCGCCGTTGTAAGAGTCAAAGCTTACACCCAGGAGCTCATAAATTTTATGATACTCTTTCAGGCTGATATCAATAAACCACTGCCAGAGCCTGCGGGCTTCCGGGTCACCCTGCTCCAGGCGGACAAACCATTGCCTGGCTTCTTCGTCGAGAGCAGGATCTTTTTCCGCCTCCTGGTGGAATTTTACATAAAGGGCTACCAGCTCATTTATCAGGCCTTCCTGCACCGCCTGCTCATTACCCCATTTCTTATAAGCGGCAATCAGTTTACCGAACTGGGTTCCCCAGTCACCCAGATAATTGATCCCGATGCAATTGTAGCCCATGAATTCAAATATGCGGTAGAGAGAATTTCCAATTGAGGTAGAACGCAAATGCCCCACATGGAAGGGTTTGGCGATATTGGGTGATGAATAGTCAATAACAATGTTTTTGCCCTTTCCCAGATCCGAAGCTCCGAATGATGCACCGGCTTTTAGTATATAAGTAAGTATTGAACCGGTAAACTTATCCCTGTTTAGAAAGAAATTCAAATAACCGGACAGGCTTTCCACCTTGTTGACATGTTCATTTTGGGGGATGGCGGATGCCAGTTCCTGAGCAATCTGCACGGGAGATTTTCTGAGGGTTTTGCTGAGTTTGAAACAGGGCAGGGCCAGATCGCCCATGTCAGGATTGGGCGGTATCTCCAGCATATCGTATATCTGCCGGGTTTCCAGACCCGGAACAAGCGGACCCAGCAGTTTGGAAATCTCAAGTTTTGCATTGTACATATATAAATACCTCATTTCTAATCTGATTCGATATGGGTTTGACTGGAAATATAATATCATAATAAAGAACATCCATACCAGTATTATGGCGGTATTTCTGCTAATCTATCGTATGAATTCTTCTCATCCTTTTAAAAAACGGGACATAAGGGACGGACCTGAGGAATAAAAAATACCGCTGCTTTTGGCAGCAAACTCATCATAGCTTTGCACCAGGCCCTTTATTTTTCTACTTTTCTGATACAGAGCATATGGAATCGGATCACGGGTATGAGTTCTCAAAGCCAGGGGAGTGGCATGATCCGGCAGCACCAGTATCCTGTAATCGTCGTATTCTGACAGGCCATTCAAAAGCACACCTATAATTTGCTCATCAATGAGCTCAATTGCCCTAACCTTGTTCTCCGCCTCACCCCGGTGTCCGCATTCGTCGGGAGCCTCAACATGGATATATACAAAGTCCTTTCCTTGTTTGCATGCCTTCAGTGCAGCTTCTGCCTTTCCCATATAATTGGTATGCAGGTTTCCCGTAGCGCCTTCAACTTCCATGGACTCCATTCCCGCACATTTTCCCAGACCTCTCACCAGATCCACTGCGGAAATAACAGCTCCGTTCAATTCATATCTTTCAAAGAATGATGGAATATCCGGTTTTTTGCCCTGTCCCCATATCCAGATGGAATTGGCCGGCCTGAGCCCCCGCTCTATACGTTTTTTGTTAACGGGATGACCGGACAGAAATCTGGCGCTGTCTTCCATCATTTTATACAGGATATCTGACTCCTTCCCCTTGGGCAGGTAAGGGGCAATTCTCTGGTCAAGTATATCATGAGGAGGAGTCAGTTCAAATTTTAGTGGACCATCCTTCCACAGCAGGCAGTGTCTGTAGCTGACCCCTTTGTAAAAGGTAAGGATATCATTTTGAAAGTGCCTGTTCATTTCCTGTATCAGCTCTTCAGCTTCCCCGGTGGATATTTCATCAGCGCTGTAATCCAGCATGATCCGTTCTTCATAAGAGTCTGCCTCGGAAAGGGTTACCAGATTGGTGCGGAAGGTAATGTCATTGGCAGTCATGGGTACACCAATGCTTGCTGCTTCCAGCGGAGAACGTCCTGTATAATATTTTTCCGGTTCATACCCCAAAACCGAAAGATTGGCCACATCGCTTCCGGGAGGAAGCGATGCCGGTATGGTTGCCGCCAGACCGGATTCCCCGTTAGCCGCCATAAAATCCATATTAGGCTTCCTGGCTGCCTGCAAGGGTGTTTTGTTTCCCAATTCAGGGATGGGATAGTCTGCCATGCCGTCCCCTAAAACGACTATGTATTTCATAGGCAATGGAGTTCTGAAAATCGTGACCTGAATAATGTTCAGTCATGAAAGGCGAACTCTGCTGCACCACCCTTCTTCCTTAGTACCGCTAATTGCGCTTATGCATAATCCTGTTCAGATTATTCTATACATTATATCAATAAGAATGCCTTGCGACAAGAGAATAAGATGCTTCTCAATTGATTAGTCGGGGATTCTCATAAGGAGGGCAATGCGGCCTTACTGAGCATAAAGCCTTGCCTTGACAGGCCTGGTTTCACCAATTATACTAAATTCGAAAGCATGAGGGTCGGCACAGCCTTTCATCTGCTGGTGAAGGGCTTTCATGATTTACAGGGAGGATGAAACATGAAAGAGATCAGAACCAGGTTTGCTCCCAGTCCTACCGGTTATCTGCATATTGGAGGGCTGCGGACTGCCCTTTATACCTATCTAATAGCCAAAAAAAACAAGGGAAAATTCCTGCTTAGGATAGAGGATACTGATCAGGATCGCTACGTTGAAGGGGCTACAGAAGTAATCTATAATACCCTGAGACTGGTAGGCCTGAACCATGATGAGGGACCGGACATAGGCGGGCCCTATGGTCCCTATATCCAATCAGAGCGTAAACCAGTTTATCTGAAGTATGCTAAAGAGTTGGTTGAGAAAGGCGGTGCCTACTACTGCTTCTGTTCAAAGGAGCGCCTGGATCAACTCCGGGATGAGGCAGTAAAAAGCAATAAAGCCTTCGGATACGACGGCCATTGCAGGGAGCTGTCCGGGCAGGAAGTGGAGGAAAAGCTTAAGAGCGGCATCCCCTGGGTTATCCGTCAGAAAATACCACGTACCGGCACTACCAGCTTCCATGATGAGTTGTTTGGAACCATCACAGTGGAAAACAGCACCCTGGATGACGGAATTCTGCTGAAATCCGATGGTATGCCTACCTATAACCTTGCCAATGTTATAGATGATCATCTGATGAAAATTAATCCTGTGGTCAGAGGCAGTGAGTATCTATCATCCACTCCCAGATATAATCTGATATATGAGGCTTTCGGCTGGGAAATACCCAAATACATTCATCTGTCTCCGGTTATGAGGGAACCCGGCAAAAAGCTGAGTAAAAGGGATGGAGATGCTTCCTTTGATGATTTTTACAGCAAGGGCTATCTGAAGGAAGCCATAATCAACTATGTAGCCCTGCTGGGATGGAGCCCCGGCGATGACAGGGAATTCTTTACCATGGAGGAACTAGTGGAGGCCTTCGATATTAAGGGTCTGAGTAAGTCTCCTGCTATTTTTGACATAAACAAACTTCGCTGGATGAATGGGGAATACATCAAAAAACTGAGCCTGGAGGAATTCCATGAGATGGCCCTTCCTTATTACAGGGAAGCCGGGCTGCCTGAAGAGATGAACCTGATGCTGCTCAGCTCTCTGGTACAGGGCAGGACTGAAGTTCTGAATGAAATCCCCGCTATGGTTTCCTTTCTGGCAGAATTGCCTGAATATGAAGCTGCCTTGTTTGTTCATAAGAAAAGCAGGACAACACTGGAGAATTCCCTGGAGAACCTGGCCAAGGCAATAGAAGTTTTGGAACAGGTGGAGGATTGGACCGAAGACAGCCTGCATAAAGCGCTCTTTGATCTGATTGCAGAATTGGGGGTAAGGAACAGTCAGGTATTGTGGCCGGTGCGTATAGCAGCCTCAGGGAAGCTGGTTACGCCGGGCGGTGCCATTGAAATCCTGACCCTGCTTGGCAGGGAAGAGACCATGAGACGCCTGCGGATTGGACGGGAGCTTTTGCAGAAAGCGCAGAAGGAATAAGAAATATTAGATTATGTAAACTTAATAAGCTTACATTTTTATGTTGTGTTATAAATGATTATGATGTTAAATAGTCCAGCGATCTCTGTCGTGTGTGGTGACGGGATACTGGGCTTTTTTGTCTGTTTTTTATGGCTGATAACATAATTCACCCGGGTTAACATTCTTATTCTATTTTCATAACATAAATAATATAGATTGTATGGATTGGCATTTAAATTTCTTTCCATATAAAATGCAAAAATAAGAATGAGGTGTTTGACTTGTATTATAATCAGGGTATCTATTATGTATCCAATGTATATACAGAGGCTCAGGTCGATATCAGAAATCAGATACGATCATTATGGGTGCAACATACCTACTGGACGGCAGCTGCTGTCGTGAGCCTGGTATTAGGGTTGCCGAATGCCGATGCAGTTGTTGGCAGATTACTGCGTAATCCGGTGGATTTTGAAAAGATGCTGACATTCTACTATGGACCGCGAATTGCTTCCCGATTCAAGGATTTGCTGACGGAGCATCTGGTTCTGGCTGCGGACATCATCAATGCGATAAAAGCAGGGGACAATCAAAGGGCACAGGAATTAGAGCGAAGGTGGTATCAGAATGGAGATGCAATCGCAGAATTCCTGGGAAAAATTAATCCTTATTGGTCAGAAGAGCAATGGAGAGCGATGATGAGGCAGCATTTGGATTTAGTAAATGAAGAAGTCAAAGCCACCTTTGCCGGAGATTATGAAGCCGCTGCAATGATAGTAGACAAATTGGAAGAACAGGCTATGGTTATGGCTGATGTGATGGCCGGCGGAATTATAAGGCAGTTTGGCATAAGGTGAATTCAGCAAAAGCTTTGTTTCAAAATAATTCCTTAAATACGTATGTTGACAAAGTAAAATGCACATGTTAAGATATGATTCCCGATGGGGAAGCAGCAGAACTGAAGTTAAAAAAATAATTGAAATTTGCTGTTGACATTGGGTGCAGGATTTGATAAGATATAAAAGTCGCCGCCAAAAGCGGGGACGAGATTGGTCCTTGAAAACTAAACAGTGTAGAAGCAAAGAATTGAAGTCAATTCTGAGGAACAACGCAAAGCGGAAAGCTAAGCGAAAAGTTTATGAGCTATTCAAACAAAACCGTAAAATAGCTTTGACTCACTTGAGTTAAAGATTAAGATTTTAATTGGAGAGTTTGATCCTGGCTCAGGACGAACGCTGGCGGCGTGCCTAACACATGCAAGTCGAGCGGGGTTAAAGTTTTACACTGAGTATTTAAAGAGTTATTCAGCCAGCGCAGATGCACAAATAACCTTGACTTAATAATCTTTCAAAAAAAGATTTGTGCATTACGCGTTTTAAAGCGTGAATAACACTGACGCAAACAAGCAGTCGGATTTGAGTACTGAGTGTAAAACTTTAACCTAGCGGCGGACGGGTGAGTAACGCGTGAGCAATCTGCCTCATACAGGGGGATAACAGCTGGAAACAGCTGCTAATACCGCATAAGACCACGCTAT
>DUOA01000003.1 GCA_012839095.1 Clostridiales bacterium | reverse complement strand
GGTCGGAAAGTGGATGGATCGGTTTGGGATCAGGAAAATGATGTTTATTGAGGCATTCGCCTTTATTTTTGTATATATACTCTACGGCCTGGCTGCCTGGGGAATTACTGCAGAATTGTATCCTTCACAGGGTCTGGCAGTGGGAGCAGTCTACCTATTGTTCATTATAGACAGGCTGTCCATGCAGATGGGTATGGTAAGGTCTGTCTACCTGCGCTCGATTGCATGGGACGAGAATGAGGTGACGGCAGCCTTGTCCACCGGAGTCAGTCTGGATCATATAGTCTCTATATTGGCTGCCGTTACAGGCGGCTTTATCTGGAGCCGATGGGGCAGTCACTGGGTCTTCTTTCTGGCTGCCTTGTTCTCGTTGGGAAACCTCTATGTTGCTATCAGGGTCAGGCCTGCAGAGGAAAAAGAAGCAGCAGAGAAAATGCGTCTTTCGCTTAAAGAAAGTCAGTCTGTACATTAGATGGACATGATAATGCCATAGAGCTGCCGGGAATATAACTTTGTCATCAGTTCTGCAGCGGCTGTGCACAGTGAATTTTGCATGAAAAGCAAAAAACTCCGTGAATGGGGCTATATAACATTCACGGAGTTTTTTCTGAAAGTTGGTGTAAATTTAGACGCCGCAAACTCAGATTTTATTGTTGCAGCCCAGAACATTGACAATTTTATGACGAACCAGTTCCTTGATGGCAGCCCTTGCCGGAGCCAGATACTGCCTGGGGTCAAAATCACCGGGCTTTTCAGCAAAGTGCTTGCGGATGCTGGCTGTCATTGCAAGACGAAGGTCGGAGTCGATATTGATCTTGCATACTGCCATGGAAGCAGCTTTTCTCAGCATATCTTCCGGAACACCCTGTGCGCCGGGCATCTGACCGCCGTATTTATTAATTGTGTCGACAAACTCAGGAACAACCGAAGAAGCACCATGCAGGACAATGGGGAAGCCCGGAACAAGCTTTCCTATCTCCTCCAATATGTCAAAGCGCAGCTTGGCCTCGCCCTTGAACTTGTATGCACCGTGGCTGGTACCGATGGCTATAGCCAGGGAGTCAACGCCGGTTCTTTCAACAAATTCCTGAACCTGCTCAGGTTTGGTGTAGCTGGCATCTTCTTCGCTTACATTGACGTCATCCTCAATGCCGGCCAGACGGCCCAGTTCTCCTTCCACGACAACACCGCGGTCATGAGCATAGTCAACAACCTGTTTGGTGAGCCGGATATTCTCTTCGAAGGAATGCTTGGAACCATCTATCATAACAGAGGTAAAGCCGCCGTCTATGCAGGCTTTGCATATTTCGAAGTCTTCACCGTGATCAAGATGAAGAGCGATGGGCAGATCAGTTTCAGCTAAGGCAGCTTCAACCAGTTTTATCAGATATGTATGTTTGGCATATCTTCTGGCACCTGCGGAAACCTGAAGGATGAGAGGTGCACGCTCTTCCACGGCGGCTTCTGTGATACCCTGGATAATTTCCATATTATTTACATTGAATGCACCAATGGCATAACCACCTTCATATGCCTTCCTGAACATTTCTGTAGTCGTAACTAGAGGCATTATTAAATCACTCCTTAAATTTAGATTCAGCATTAGTATGTATATTTTTTGACATATTTATTGTAACAGATTGAGTCTAAAAAGCAAGGTTATTTTTGATAAATGGGAATAAGTGGAATAAAAGCCCTATTGTCAACTAAGAATCTATATTTGGTTGACAATGGGAATGGAATGCCATATAATCAAAACAATTCTTTATTTAGTGCAGTTTCAGCATGACAACAATAAGAGGAGTGCTTTATTTTGAAGACAAAGGATTTGGTTTTGATTGCACTGTTTGCTGCGTTGACTGCAGCAGGCGGTTTTATTAATATCCCTACGCCTTTTGTTCCCTTTTCCCTGCAGTTTTTATTTTGCGCCTATGCAGGTGTTCTGCTGGGGGCGAAAAGGGCACTATTATCCCAGCTGCTTTATCTTGCCATCGGTTTGGCGGGACTTCCGGTTTTCACAAAAGGAGGGGGGGTTGGTTACCTGCTGCAGCCCAGCTTCGGGTTTCTGCTGGGTTTTGCCGTTTGCGCATTTATCATAGGGCTTCTTGTTGAAAAAACACCCAGCCCCGGCTTTGTCGGAATAACCGCTGCCGTGCTGCTGGGGCTCTTGTCTGTTTACTTAATAGGAACGCTTTATCTGTACTTCATCGTCAATTACATGGCTGCTCCGGACAGCAGGATTCCCCTGAGCAGGGCAATTGCTCTGGGTGTAACGCCCTTTATTCTTTTTGATTTGATCAAGGTTGTCCTTGTTTCCGTCACCAGTCTGAAAATACTGCCTGCACTTGGCAGGTTTCGTTGATTTTTCATTCGGTATTCTATATAATGTACAATATGAATCGGGAAGGATGTTTTTTCAGTCGGCGTCTCTGGTTTCGATTGTTTAAGCCGCATGGCAGGGGGAGAAGATGGGCAAAATTCTGGTTATAGCAGAAAAACCGTCTGTAGGCCGGGACATAGCGAGGGTGCTTAACTGTTCCCGGAAGGGTGAGGGATTTCTCTATAATGATTCCCACATTGTTACATGGGCCATCGGCCACCTGGTCGGCTTGCAGGAACCGGAGGAGTACGATCAGCAATATAAAAAGTGGTCAATGGAAACCCTTCCCATAGTGCCTCCTAAAATGCAGTTAAAGGTACTGTCCAAAACCAGAAAACAGTTTTCTGTACTTAAGAAGCTGATGAATGACAAATCGGTTTCTTCCCTCATATGCGCCACCGACAGCGGGCGGGAGGGGGAACTGATTTTCAGGTATATTTACAGTAAAGCAGGCTGCCGCAAGCCCTTTCAGCGCCTGTGGATTTCCAGCATGACTGATGAAGCCATACGTGAAGGCTTTTCCCGCTTAAGGCCGGGCAGCGACTACGATTTTCTGTTTCAGTCTGCCAGATGCCGTTCCGAAGCCGACTGGCTGGTGGGCATAAACGGTTCCCGGGCTTTTTCAGTAATGTACAATACACTGCTGTCAATCGGCCGGGTGCAGACACCTACCCTGGCCATGCTGGTATCCCGGCAGAAGGAAATTGAAGAATTTGTCCCTCGGGATTATTGGGAGCTGCACTGTGATTTCGGCGGCTGGCAGGGTATCTGGTACCGGGAAAAGGTGTCTGAGACCAGGATCCTTAAGAAGGAAGAAGGGGAAGCCCTTTTAAGCAAGGTAAGGGGTAAGCAGGGCAGGATACAGTCTGTTGTCACAGAGCGGAAAAGGCAGCTCTTTCCCCAGCTATATGATTTGACCGAATTGCAGCGGGATGCCAACCGCAGGTATGGGTTTTCAGCCCAAAGGACGCTGAAGACAGCTCAGCAGCTGTATGAAAACAGAAAGCTGATAACCTATCCCCGAACCGACAGCCGGTATTTGTCAGAAGATCTGGTTTCCACCCTGCCCGGTCTGATAAAGAATCTGGATGAGGCTCCCTATTCGGAATTCGTACAGCCTCTTTTGTCCCTTTCCAGGCTTCCCGTCAGCAAGCGGCTGGTGGATAATTCCAGGGTATCCGATCATCATGCCATAATTCCCACAAAGACAAAAAGAAAGCCGGGCATGACAGGAGACGAGGAAAAGATTTATGACTTGATTGTCAGAAGATTTCTGGCTGCCTTTCATCCACCCTATGACTATGAGGAAACACAGGTTCATACGGAAATAGAAGGGGAAATGTTTTATTCCAGGGGGATATCCGTTATTAATCCCGGATGGAAGAACCTGTACAAGGGCCTTAAGGAAGAAAAGAAAACCCGTGAGGATCCGCCTCTGCCTGTTCTGAATGAGGGGCAGACGGTTACGGCGGCAGAAGCCAGGCTCCTGGCTAAAAAAACCAGGCCTCCCCAGCCCTATAACGAAGCCAGCCTTCTTTCGGCCATGGAACATGCAGGCCGGTTTGTGGAAGATGAGGAATTAAAGGAGCAGTTGAAACAGGGCGGTTTGGGTACACCTGCCACCAGGGCGGCAATAATCGAGCGCTTGCTGCAGGTGGGATATGCCGTCCGCAGGGGAAAAGCCCTCCTTCCTACTGAAAAGGGAATTCGTCTCATTGAAGTGGTGCCGGATGAGCTGAAGTCGCCTGAAACCACCGGAAAGTGGGAAAAGGCCCTGGAACGCATAGCAAAGGGCGCCATGGATCCCGAGCGGTTTATGGGAAGTATTGTCCGCTACGTTGATTACATAGTAAAAGAGGCAGCAGCCCGAAAAAAAGATATTGTGTTTCCCAGGGAACCTTACCGCAGCGGGAAGAAAACCGGCAGGAAGAAGGGTGAGGGCAAGAAAACCCGGCAGGCTGAGACTGATAGGGCAATGAAAGAGTGAATCAAATAATATTTGATATTTTAAAATAAAGGAGTAACAACGGTGCAAAAGGAAAACAGAACCACAATCAGGCAGATTTACAGACAGCCCGAGGCTTACTATGACAAAAGAGTTTCTCTTTCAGGCTGGATTCGGAGCAATCGGGATTCCAAATTATTCGGCTTTATTGAACTGAATGACGGATCCTTTTTCAAGAACCTGCAGATTGTATATGAAGACCATAGCCTGGAAAACTTCAAAGATGTAATCAGGCTGGGAGTCGGAACGGCTCTTGCCGTGGAGGGGATCCTGGTGGAAACCCCGGGTGCAAAGCAGCCCTTTGAAATCAAGGCAGAGAGCATCAAAGTGGAGGGTCCCTGTCCGTCTGACTATCCCCTGCAGAAGAAGCGGCACAGCTTTGAATTCTTAAGGAGCATTGCCCATCTCCGTCCCAGGACCAATACCTTTTCTGCAGTGTTCCGGGTTCGTTCTCTTCTGTCCTATGCAATCCATAAGTTCTTCCGGGAAAGAGACTTTGTATATGTCCATACGCCGATAATAACCGGAAGCGATGCGGAAGGTGCCGGTGAGATGTTTCATGTCACCACCCTGAATCTTAAAGAGGCTCCTCTTACGGAAGAAGGCGGAATCGACTTCGGCAAGGATTTCTTCGGACGGGAAACCAATCTGACCGTCAGCGGCCAATTATCAGCAGAAGCATATGCTCTGGCTTTCCGGAATGTATATACCTTCGGCCCTACCTTCCGGGCGGAGAATTCCAATACGGCCCGTCATGCTGCTGAATTCTGGATGATCGAGCCGGAAATGGCCTTTGCCGATCTTCAGGATGACATGATGCTGGCTGAGGACATGATAAAATACATATTCGATTATGTTATCAGGCATGCTCCCGAGGAGATGAATTTTTTCAACAGCTTTATCGATAAAGGCCTGCTGGAGAGGCTTAATAATGTGATCAGTTCGGAATTCGGTCGTATTACCTATACGGAAGCGGTTGAGATTCTCAAAAAGAACAACGACAGGTTTGATTACAAAGCGGAATGGGGCATGGACCTGCAGACGGAGCATGAACGCTATCTGACGGAGCAGGTATTTAACAAGCCCATCTTTGTTACCGATTATCCAAAGGATATAAAGGCCTTCTACATGCGGCTCAATGACGATGGGAAAACCGTTGCAGCCATGGATCTTCTGGTGCCGGGAATAGGGGAAATCATCGGCGGCAGTCAGAGGGAAGAACGTCTGGAACTTCTGGATGCAAGAATCCGGGAGCTTGGCATGAAGGAAGAGGATTACTGGTGGTACAGGGATCTGAGGAAATACGGCGGTGTTTATCATGCCGGCTTCGGCCTTGGCTTCGAAAGGGCAATGATGTACCTGACAGGAATGAGCAATATCCGTGATGTTATTCCATTCCCAAGAACGCCAAAGTCCGCAGAGTTTTAACAGAGTACACTACAGACTATATAAAGTAAAGTAAGCAACTGGGGGAGACAAGGGGTTATGCCGACTTACAAAACACAAGGAGTATGTTCCAGCAATATTCAATTCAAGGCAGCGGATGGGATATTGCATGAAGTGCGTTTCGAACGGGGCTGTGACGGAAATCTTGAAGGCATCAGCCGGCTGGTGAAGGGTATGAAGGTTACTGATGTTATAAAAAAACTGGAGGGCATCCGCTGTCAGGGGGATACTTCATGTCCCGATCAACTGGCAAAGGCCCTTAAGCTTTACTTGGAGAGGCAGGATACTGCTGAATGATATCTGCTTAATCAGACAGCCATAAAATTGGTTTAATAAAAACAAAGCATGGATTTGAGTATAACCGGTATGCGGAAAAGCAAATGAACAGGAGATATGCGGTATGTATGAAGAAACATTAAGAAACCTGGAGATGATATCAAAAGAGGTGGGCTGCCCAATAGAGTATACCCAGGGCGGGGGAGGCAATACATCGGCTAAGTTAAATGAAGAGCTGATGGCTGTCAAGGCTTCCGGCTACAAGCTGAAACAGATTACCCCCAAAGAGGGATACGTGGTGGTTAACTACAAAAAGATAAGGGAATACCACCTGCAGGCGGATTTGAGCCTGGACCGGGACTATGAAAAGGAAAGCACCGAATTTGTGAAGGCCAATGTTGTGGAGATGGAGGGGCTTAAGACACTGAGACCATCCGTTGAAGCAGGCTTTCATTCTTTGATGAAGAAATATGTAGTTCACACCCATCCGGTTTATGCCAATATTGTCTGCTGCGCAGAAAACGGGAAAGAATTGGTGAAGGAAATATTTGAGGATGAAGCCTTTGCCTTTTCATGGATTCCCTATATCAATCCCGGCTTCAGCCTGACGCTGCGTATTCAGGATGCCATTGAAGAGAGTCTCAAGGAAAACGATAAATTTCCTCAGGTCTTTTTTATGGAGAATCACGGCCTGATTACAACAGCGGATGATGCAGAGGAATGCCTGAGGCTTCATAGCCTGGTTAATGAAAAAATCAAGGCGTATTTTGAAATAAAAGAATCCTATCCCGTCATGCAGCTTTCCAAAATTGAGGAAAACAAATATGCAAGCGGGACAGGATATCTGATTGATTATTTCAGAGGCAGGGATATCAGCCCTGACTTCTTTGATGAGATTGTACTCTACCCGGATCAGCTGGTTTACTTAAATGGCAACCTTTCCGTAAACAGCATGGACAGCAAGCTTAACATTAATACTAAAACCGGTGATATCATTTATCTGACCAATGAGTCTGAAGCACAGACCATGGAAGAGTCGCTGCTGGCCTATATCTATGTCATCGAAAACATCAGAAAGCTGGGGCTGCCGCAAAAATCCATGAGCAAAGAGCAAATCGACTTTATCGCCAACTGGGAAAGCGAAAAATATAGAAAGAGCCTGGTCAGGAGTTTGGGTAAATAACCCTGACTCCTTTTTCTTTGACTTCTTTCTCCCATCCCTCAGGCAGGGGGGTATCGGATATCAGCCGGGAGATGTCCGCAAGCTGAGCGGTTGCAATGTATCCTACCTTGTCGAACTTTGTATAATCGCACAGGAATACAGCTTCTTCAGCATGCTGTATCATCAGCTTCCGGATACTGGATTCCTGCTCGTTGGAATCTGTAGCTCCCAGCCTGGGGGAGAAGCCCTTGCAGGAAAAGAAGACCTTGTTGGCATGGTAGCTGCTGATGGCATTTTCTGCAGCCCTGCCCACATAGGAAAGGCTCTTTTTCCTCAGGAATCCGCCGGTAGAAATCAATGTAATGTCATCGCATTTTGCCAGTTCCAAAAGGATGCGTTCTGCATTTGTTATAACCGTCAGCCCTTTTTTTCCCTTCAAATGCCTGGCTACATACAGGGCTGAAGTACTGGCATCCAGAAACAGGGTTTCGCCGTTTTGAACCATGGAGGCTGCCAGCCTGCCCATGGAATCCTTGCCTTTGATATTGATTCCCTCACGTATTTCCAGGGAAGCTTCCATATTGATGTCATCCGCCAGCACGGCACCGCCGTGGGTTCGTATCAAAAGCCCCTGGGCTTCCATTGCCCTCAGATCTCTGCGTATGGTTTCCTCAGTGACGTCAAACCTGGCAGCCGCTTCCTGCACGGTAATGCTCTTCTTATCGTGCAAAAGGGAAAGAAGGCTGCTTCTTCTCTCTATTCCAAACACTTATCCCACCTGCCTGCTTCCTTCATTTTGAATACCTGCTCAAACCCATCTTTTTGTATTCCTCTACCCGTTCTTCCAGCACAGGGTACCTGTTCAGAGTATCTTCAGCAAATAAAGCTCTGCTTAAATCCTCCGTTGCTGCCAGCTCATGACCGATAAGCGCCCAGGTGGAGTCATAGAGATTATTATATTTTTCATCCCGCATGGCCGTGCATACAAAGGACTGCCGCGGGGAATTGATATCCTCTCCGCTTATCTGGAAAAAGCCATGCTTCCGGCACAGTGCCCTGACTCTGTCCAATTGCTGAGGGGTGTTTCTGGAAGGCATATAGGTAACCGCATTAAATTGCAGCTCCCTAAGAAGCTCAAACAGTTCATCAAGGTAGTCGTCTTCAAATTTCTGTGCTTTCTTGTCACCGGTTACGGATTCTCCCACATCCCCCAGATAGGCATAAGCCGAGATGGCTCCAATCTCCCTGGAAAAGGCGATTACATCCCTTACATCCGGGCATTCCTCATCTGCATCAATATAGAAGGAAGCCACCATTTCACCTTTTAAAAGGCCGAGCAGATCATAGGCATAATGGGGATTGAATTCATCAGCCAGCAGGTTCCGGATTTTATGGCTGATGTTCAGCTTCAGTTGACTGCTGAGATAATCCAGCAGCATCTGTCCTTTTCCATAATTCTCAATAAGACGCAGGGACAGGGCGTATAAAATATGCCGTTCAGTTATACTCCCTCCCTCATGACTCATGGAAAGCAGCACCACGTCCCGGTCAAAATCCAGGGAAAGAGAGGGATTGCCGGTTATGGCATTTATTCTTTCAACCATTTTGCGGTTGCGCCGGTTTCGATGCTCCCGATATGGCTGAAAGTAGTTCTGGACCCTTTCAATTTGTGTATGGGGAACACCGTGAATGGCCATGTATACTATGGAATCCTGATCGGGATTGTTTATTCGCCTGCCTGCCAGCGGTGTAGCTGAAAAATCCACCCGGCATTCAATTCCAACGGTAGTTGCCATTCCTGCAATTTTGCCGGCTTCAATGAACTCCCTGGCACCGCTGATGGAATCATGATCCATAATTCCGGCTGTGACCAGGCCTGCCTGATAAGCCATCCATACTGATTTGGCAGGGGAGTAGGGTGAGAAGGAATATGTTGTATGAATATGATTGTTTACATCCCTTCCGGTATGCGGCCTCTGAAGCTCACCGCTGCCGATCCCGGCCATCAGACTGCGCAGGCTTTCCAGCCTGACTGTCATATTGTCATGATTCAAATTTTCTATTAGCTGTGTTGTATTGCTGCTCATCACTTCCTCCTTTTTCCCGGGTTCTTATCTCATTTCCTGGCCGCCGGTTACGTTGATGGCCTGACCGGTCATATAGCTTGCCTCGTCCGATGCCAGAAAGACCATAACATTGGCTATGTCTTCATATTGACAGCTTCTGCCCAGCGGTACCTGGTTCAGATACTTTTGCCTTACCTCTTCTTCGGTTATGCCCTGGTTTCTGGCATACTGCTTAAAGAGACTG
The DNA here is from genome assembly GCA_012839095.1 of Clostridiales bacterium. GTDB lineage: Bacteria > Bacillota > Clostridia > Caldicoprobacterales > DTU083 > DUOA01. Next base: position 19,767 of record DUOA01000003.1, on the reverse strand, counting down.
TTGGTCCACAGCGGGGAATCCAGGAGATTTCCGGGACAGATTGCATTAACGCGGATTCCATGTTCAGCCAGTTCCAGAGCCAGACTCTGGGTGAGCCCGATTCCACCAAACTTGGAAGTGGCATATGCCGAATTCTTATAGGAACCCTTCTTTCCGGACTTGCTGTTGATCTGAATGATATTTCCCTTCTTCCTGGGAATCATCACCCTTGCTGCTGCCCTGGCAGTCAGAAAATAACCGTTCAGATTGACTTCCATCATTCTGCGCCATTCGTCAGCAGTAAAATCTGTGACAGGCTTGGCAATCAGGATGGCGGCATTGGATACCATCAAATCCAGGCTGCCGAATTCCTTAACGGCCTTGTCCACCATTTGCTCCACCTGCTCTTCATTGCTGACATCGACTTTACAAGCAATGCCCCTGTTCAGGGATGCAGCTACCTTTTCAGCAGCCTCCAGATTGATATCCGCTACCAATACATTACAGCCTTCCTGATCCAGCCTTTGGGCCAGAGCTTCTCCCAGCCCCTGGGCTCCTCCGGTAACAATGGCTGTCTGGCCTTTTAGTCTTTGATACATTTATGTTCCCTCCTCAATGATTCTGACATTCTCCTGTGTCCTGCCCTAAAGAGATGTATATTTGGCTTTTCTTATTTTCTTCAGCCTTCAGGCATAGAATTCAGTTTATATTATATAATATATGTTGGAATGTGTCCACATATTTTCTTTTTTTATGTTGGAGTGTGTTGATTTTCCTGTTGGACTGTGATAATATGAAAAAGGGTCAATAGGATAGTTTGTTGACCATTATCAAATCTCTATGGAGGGGTGACGTTTGCTATGAAAACAAAGGCAGTCCGACTATATGGTAAAAACGACCTCAGGCTGGAAGAGTTCGACCTCCCTGAAATTAAAGATGATGAAATTCTTGCCCGGATAGTATCCGACGGCATCTGCATGTCTTCATATAAGGCAGCAATACAAGGTGCGGATCATAAAAGAGTTCCCAAGGATGTGGACAAAAATCCCATTATCATCGGGCATGAATTCTGCGGCGAAATTCTAGAGGTAGGAGAAAAGTGGAAAAATGACTACAAACCCGGACAGAAGTTTACTGTTCAGGCCGCACTGAATCATAAGGATAATCCTCATGCAGCACCCGGATATTCCTTTCCTTACATTGGCGGAAGTGCCACCCATATTGTCATTCCCAGCGTGGTGATGGAGCTTGGCTGTCTTCTGCCCTATGAAGGGGAATCCTATTTTTATGGTTCACTGGCCGAACCCATGTCCTGCATTGTAGGGGCTTTCCGTGCCAACTATCATACAACTGCAGGCAGCTATGAACACAGAATGGGTGTTGTGGAAGGCGGCAACATGGCAATTCTGGCAGGAGTAGGTCCCATGGGGCTGGGTGCCATCGATTATGCACTTCATAATGAAAGAAAGCCCAGACTTCTGGTAGTAACGGATATAAATGAAGAAAGGCTGGCCAGGGCTGCTTCCATATATACAGTGGAAGATGCAGCGAAAGACGGAATACAGCTGGTTTATGTCAATACTGCAGAACCGGGTAAGGGTACCGATTATCTGATGAGCCTGACAGACGGAAAGGGCTATGATGACGTCTTTGTCTTTGCACCGGTTAAGCCGGTTGTCGAAATGGGAGATCAGATCCTGGGATACGACGGCTGCCTCAATTTCTTTGCAGGCCCCAGTGATCCCGGTTTTAAAGCCGAATTCAACTTCTATAATGTACACTACGGCGCAACGCATGTTGTGGGAACCAGCGGAGGCAACACGGAAGATATGAAGATTTCCCTTGATATGATGGGCAAGGGTCTGATAAACCCTGTATCCATGATCACCCATGTGGGCGGTCTTAACAGTGTTGCAGATACCATTCTGAATCTGCCCAATATCCCCGGGGGCAAGAAAATGATTTATACCAATGTAGAAATGGAGCTGACAGCCATAGCTGACTTCAGAGAGAAGGGAAAGAGCGATCCTTTCTTTGCCAGACTGGCTGACATAGTTGAAGAAAATAACGGTTTGTGGTGTGCTGAGGCAGAGAAGTATCTGCTGGCAAATTCCAAACCCATATAATTTGCTTTATTCATGGATGGCAGCGTCTGGTCTATTAAGGTGCTGCCATCCATTTCCTCATGTGGATTAAAAATTAAGGAGTGGTTTTATGGCAGTGCCCGTAATTATGCCCAAACAGGGACAATCAGTGGAAAGCTGCATTATTTCCAAGTGGCACAGGAAAAAAGGCGACAGGGTTTCAAAAGGGGATATTCTCTTTTCCTATGAAACCGACAAAGCCAGCTTCGAGGAAGAAGCACCTGAAGACGGGATTCTTCTGGATGTCTTCTTTGAGGAAGGAGACGATGTTCCCTGCCTTTTAAATGTCTGTGTAATCGGACAGGAGGGTGAGAGCACAGAGGAATTCAATCCCAATAAGAAGGAAGAGCAGCAGCCGGATGAGGAGGAAAAGACAGATAAACCGTCCTCAGAGGAAGCAGACAGCAGCCCTGCTCAGGCTGCCGGGGTCAGGCCGAAGCAGGCTGATACAGCAGCTGCCGGTTCTGATGATCCTTCAGAAATCAGAATTTCACCCAGAGCACGCAATCTTGCAGAAAAATTAGGCGTGGACTATGGCCGTGCCTCAGGCACCGGTCCCTATGGCAGAATCATAGAGCAGGATATTCTTGCCCTCCGTGATTCAGGCCATATGCTGACACCTTCAGCTCAGGCAGCCGCAGTATCAGGAACAGCAGCAGATGTAACCGGTACAGGCCTGGGCGGCAGGATCACAAGTTCCGATCTTAAGGCACCGGCTCCCGCACCTGCAGCAGCAGATGCAGATGTGCAGGCAGCAATACCCGGCCCGGCTAAGCTTAGCTCAGCAGACTGGCTGGTAACCGATCCTGGCTATGAGGAGGTCAGAGTGCCCCATATCCGCAAGGTTATAGCAAAGGCAATGCATCAGTCGCTGACAACAACCGCACAGCTTACTCTGCATACTACCTTTGATGCCACGGATATCCTGGAGTACCGCAAAAAGCTTAAGGCAGCCCAGGACAGACTGGGTCTTGCAAATATAACCATAAATGACATGATACTCTTTGCGGTATCGCGTACACTTTTAAATTACAGAGATTTAAATGCACATTTTCTGGATGATACCGTTCGTTATTTTAGCAACGTAAACCTGGGAGTGGCAGTCGATACTGACAGGGGGCTGATGGTTCCCACCATATTTGCTGCTGACACCCTTTCTCTTAACGAGCTGGCGCTGCGTTCCAGGCAGCTGGCGGCGGAATGCAAGGCAGGTTCCATCAATCCTGACTTTTTAAGAAACGGCAGCTTTACCGTTACCAATCTGGGCACCCTGGATATAGAGGCTTTCACACCCGTGTTAAACCCGCCTCAGACCGGCATCTTAGGTGTCAATAATATCATACAGCGCGCCAGGGAAGTTAACGGAGAAATTGAATTCTATCCGGCCATGGGCTTGTCTTTAACCTTTGATCACAGGGCAATTGACGGTGCCCCGGCCGCCAGATTCCTCAAGGAATTGAAGACTAATCTGGAAAACTTCAGCATACTGCTAGTGAGGTGAGATGAATGCTATATGAGCTTATTGTAATCGGCGGCGGACCTGCCGGCTATCTGGCGGCAGAGCGGGCCGGCCAGTCAGGCCTGACCGTTCTTCTGGCAGAAAAGAGGACACTGGGCGGCGTCTGTCTGAATGAGGGCTGCATTCCCACAAAAACCCTGCTCTACTCAGCCAAGATCAGTGACAATGCCAGATTCGGAGAAAAATATGGAGTTAAAGCAGCCGATGTGACTTTGGATCATGAGGCTGTTATCAAACGCAAAAACAAGGTGGTACGGAATCTTGTTGCCGGTGTAAAGGCCAAAATGCGGAAGAATAATGTAACTGTAGTGACCGGAGAAGCCTATATAGCAGGGCGGAATCCGAAAGGCGCTTATGAGGTTAGAGTCGGTGATGCCGTCTATAGGGGAAGAAGGCTTCTTATAGCAACCGGTTCGGTTCCGGTGCTGCCTCCTCTGCCCGGAGTACAGGAAGGCCTTAAGTCCGGCTTCGTCATGACCAACCGCGAGATACTGGATCTGATGGAAGTGCCTGCTGACCTGGTTGTTGTAGGCGGCGGTGTAATAGGTCTGGAGATGGCATCCTATTATCAGTCTGCCGGCAGCAATGTAACGGTAATCGAATTGCTGGATCATATTGCAGGGAATACCGATCCCGAAATCGCTCAGATCCTGCTGAAGAATTATCAGAAAAAGGGAATCCGTTTCCTTCTCAGCACCAAGGTAACCGCAATCGAAGACAAGGCCGTGGTGTGCGAATCCGGCGGTGAAACCCTCAGGGTGGAAGCCGACAAGGTACTGATGAGCATCGGCAGACGGGCAGCTACAGAAGGCCTGGGCCTTGAAAATATAGGTGTGGAACTGGAGCGGGGCCGGATAAAGACAGACAGCAGATGTCAGACCAATGTGCCCGGCGTATATGCAGCCGGCGATGTAAACGGCATATCCATGCTGGCTCATACCGCTTACAGAGAATCGGAAACGGCAGTCAACAATATGCTGGGCAAAAAGGATATAATGCGTTATCATGCCATTCCGTCCGTAATCTATACCAATCCGGAAGTTGCCGGAGTCGGAGAAACAGAGCAAACGGCAGCGGAGAAGGGAATAGAGTTCGAAGTTAAGAAGCTCCCCATGATGTACAGCGGAAGATACATGGCGGAGAATGAAGGCGGAGACGGGATATGCAAGATCCTGGTTGATAAGGAACATAAAAGGCTGATAGGCGTTCATATGATAGGCAATTACTCTTCGGAGATCATATACGGCGCTGCCCTTATGATAGAAATGGAAATGCGGGTGGATGATGTTAAGGAACTGGTCTTCCCCCACCCCACTGTAAGTGAGATAATACGAGAAACCATATTTGAATTTTAGAAAGTGAGGCGTCAGTTATGCCAAGATCGCAGTTTATCGATCCAGCAGAGGTTCGAAAAAGCGGGTATATCAAGTTTAAGGATATTCCTGTCAATCAGTACAACAAAACCATCGAGGAAGAAAAGTCCAATTTTTCGACAGAAGACTTCCTGCGTATTTACCGGGACATGGTCATCATACGTGAATTTGAGTCCATGCTCAATTCCGTCAAGACCACCGGTGAATATAATGGTGTGAAGTATAATCATCCGGGGCCGGCTCACCTGTCCATAGGCCAGGAAGCTTCAGCTGTAGGACAGGCCTATATTCTGGACAAGGACGATTTTATTTTCGGTTCCCACAGGAGCCATGGTGAAATCCTGGCCAAGGGTCTGTCTGCAATTGAGAAGCTCAGTGATAAAGAGCTCATGGATATAATGGAAGGCTACTTTGACGGTGCCATTCTGAGAGTGGTGGAAGGCAGACAGAAGAATAAAAACAGCGTTAAGGAACTGGCTGTCGACTTCCTTATCTATGGAACCCTGGCTGAGATTTTTGCAAGGGAGACCGGCTTCCATAAAGGTCTGGGCGGCTCCATGCATGCCTTTTTCACTCCCTTCGGAATATACCCCAACAATGCCATTGTGGGCGGTTCTGCTGATATTTCAGTAGGTGCAGCCCTTTACAAAAAGGTGAACCGGAAAAAAGGTATTGTCATTGCCAATATCGGCGACGGATCCCTGGGCTGCGGTCCGGTATGGGAAGCCATCTGCCTGGCAACCATGGATCAGTACAAGAAGCTTTGGGAAGAACCCTACCGCGGCGGACTGCCCCTGATCTTTAACTTCTATAACAACCTGTATGGAATGGGCGGCCAGACATATGGTGAGACCATGGGCTATGAAATCCTTGCCAGGCTGGGAGCCGGAGTAAATCCCGAGCAGATGCACGCAGAAAGAGTGGATGGATATAATCCCCTGGCCGTCATAGACGTTATCAGGAGAAAGAAAAAGATACTGGAAGAGAAGCAGGGTCCGGTTCTGCTGGATACCCTGACCTACAGATACAGCGGCCATTCACCTTCAGATGCATCAAGTTATCGTACGAAAGAAGAAATTGAAGCCTGGATGGAAGTGGATTCCATTTCCGCTTACCGCAGAAATCTGGAAGAAGCAAATGTAGCTGCAGATGACAGGTTCGAAGAAATTCTGGAAACAGCAAGGGAATTGATTTTCAAGTCCTACAAGCTGTCAATTGATGATGAAATCTCTCCCAGGATGAATCTTAATGCAAATCCCGATCAGATTGCTGATCTCATGTTCTCCAATGAAAAAATAGAGAAAATGGAAGACCGGGAGTGTGAGGTATTGATCCCCAAGGAAGAAAATCCGCGGGTTATCCAAATCAGCAGAAAAGTCCGTACTGCCACTCAGGATGGTAAACCTGTATCAGCCAACCGGCTTTTCAACTACCGTGATGCTGTATTTGAGGCCTTGCTGGATAAGTTCTATACCGATCCAACCCTGATCGCATATGGTGAAGAAAACAGAGACTGGGGCGGCGCATTCGCCGTATACAGGGGATTGACAGAGGCTCTGCCCTATCACAGGCTCTTTAATTCTCCCATTTCAGAAGGAGCAATTGTAGGTTCTGCAGTAGGTTACGGCATGTGCGGCGGAAGAGCGGTTGTGGAACTGATGTACTGTGACTTCCTTGGCCGGGCAGGCGATGAAGTATTCAATCAGCTGTCCAAATGGCAGGCCATGAGTGCAGGTGTTCTGAAAATGCCGGTTGTACTGCGGGTTTCCGTGGGGTCCAAATATGGTGCCCAGCACTCTCAGGACTGGACATCCCTCTGTGCTCACATACCCGGCCTGAAAGTTGTATTTCCGGTAACCCCCTATGATGCCAAGGGTCTGATGAACAGTGCACTGGCCGGCACTGATCCGGTAGTCTTCTTTGAAAGCCAGCGCTTGTATGGAATCGGTGAAATGTTCAGGCCTGAAGGTGTGCCGGAAGGGTATTACGAGATTCCCATCGGTGAACCTGATATCAAGAAGGAAGGTAAGGATATTACCATTCTGACGGTAGGTGCCACCTTGTATCGCGCACTGGATGCAGCCAGGATCCTGGAAGAAAAATACGGATTGTCCGCTGAGGTCATAGATGCCCGCACCATAGTACCCTTCAACTATGAAAAGGTTCTGGATTCCGTGAAAAAGACAGGCCGTATCGTACTGGCCGGCGATGCCTGCCAGCGGGGTTCCCACCTCAATGATATTGCACAGAATATCAGTGAACTGGCCTTTGACTATCTGGATGCTCCCCCTGTGGTAATCGGGGCACGCAACTGGATCACCCCGGCTCATGAGCTGGAGGAGGAATTCTTCCCGCAGCCCGACTGGTTTATAGATGCCATTCACGAAAAAATTCTGCCCCTTAAAGGGCATGTGCCCAGGAACAACTTTACTCCGGGTGAACAGCTGCGCAACAGTCGCAGAGGCGTATAAGAGCAAAAAGAGCAGCTGAGCAGAGTTAAATCAGCTGCAAAAGAGAAGAGAAATAAATAAGGGCATGGCAGTACCTGCATAAGTATTGTTATGCCCTTATTGCATTACAGGTGCATTTGTGAGAATGAAGTTGAGCCAGGCACATATCTGGGGTAAAATATAGGTATAAATTTGTAGAACATGAGGAAGTAAAGCCCAGGGATTAATTTATCGATTACAGAAAGAAGAAAGGTGGAGTTATCAGATGGGTAAGGTACTGTACTATATCGGCACATACACATGGGAAGGCAGCAAAGGCATATATGGTACTTATATGGACAAAGAAACAAAAGAATTCACCCGGCCTGAGCTTTTTGCCGAACTGGCCTCACCTACTTATATGGTGACCAACAGCAGCAAGACAAGGCTGTATGCGGTAACGGAGACAATCGACAGAACAAGGGGCAAGGTTGCGGCATACAGCATAGAGCCTTCAACCGGAAAGCTGACCAAAATTAACGAGGCGATTGCACCGGGGCGGGGCATGTGCCATATATCAATTGATCCCGCTGATTCCTTCCTGTTTACCGTCTCCTATTCCGATGCAACGGTTCAGGTGTATCCCATAGCGGAGGACGGCAGCGTTGGGGAAGTGTTATGTGTACGGGAGCATACCGGTAAGGGAGTCAACCCTCAGCGTCAGGAAAAAGCCCATGCTCATTATGCCAGCCTGACCCCGGATCAGAAGTACCTCTGCGTCTGCGATCTGGGCATTGACAGGGTGATGGTTTACCGATTTGACAGAGAAACAGGGCAGCTGGAGCTGGATGAAGAAAAGACAGTCAGGCTGCCGGATGGATGCGGCCCCCGTCATATGACATTCCATTCAAAGGGAAAGACTGCTTATGTTCTGTCCGAATTGTCATCCCAGGTATTCGTACTGTCCTATCATCCCGATAGAGGCTTTGAAATTGTCCAGACCGTTAATGCCCTTACAGAGGATAATCCGGATTCCATTGCAGCAGCCATCAGGCTCAGTCCGGATGAAAGCTTCCTGTATACTTCCAACCGGGGGGAGGACAGCATCTCTGTATTTCGTGTAAAGGATTCAGGCCTGCTTGAGTATGTGTCTGCAGTCAGAAGCGGCGGGGAGCACCCCAGAGACTTTATTCTGTCCGATTCCTTGCTTCTTTGCGCCAACCGTGATACGGACAACATCGTTGTATTCAGGGCTTCTCATGATGAAAAGGCCCCTGTTTCGCTGATACCCATTCAGGAGATAACCGGTGTCTCCAAACCTGTAAGTGTGCTGGAATACCGGCTGTCAGAAAAACCCTGAGCTGCTGTTTTCAGGCCCTCAGCTATTGACGGAGCAGGGTATATTGGTTATAATTAAGGCAAAGTTGACATGAAGTCAGCGCCTTATGCACTCTATTGTATTTTGTTAATGCTAAAATGACTTATATATAAAATTACAGCTTAACAAAAAGTAAAATTGCCACGAAGGTATATGTCTTTTGAAGAAAGACCATTCCTGAGTGGCTTTATTTTTTCAAGGAGGTTTTCATCATGAACAGAACAACTACAAGACAGCTGGTGCTGGCAGCCATGTTCACAGCTCTGGGTGTGCTGCTTCCCGTTGTGCTGCATCCCTTTGGGATTGCAGGGCAGGTATTTCTTCCCATGCATATTCCGGTACTGCTCTGTGGATTTATTGTGGGCTGGAGGTTCGGTGCCCTGGTGGGTCTGATTGTTCCGCTGATTTCCGCTGCTTTGACCGGTATGCCGCCTGTCTGGCCCATTGGGGTTTCCATGGCACTGGAACTGGCTGCCTACGGTTTCTTTGCAGGCTTTCTTTATGAAAAGCTTTCTGTTATCTTTGCAAAGATAGGTGCTGTACTGGCAGCGAGCATTGTAGTAATGCACTCAACCTACCGTCTAAGTATAGACTTTGTTTCAAACAAGCTTCCTGTCATTGTTTCATTGATAGGTGCCATGCTGGCAGGGCGCATTGTAATGGGTGCGGCCAATGTAATACTGTTTGGATTTACAGGAGATTCCTATACTTTCTCTGCTTTCATAGCAGGGGCTTTTATTACGGCATGGCCTGGAATAGTTATACAGTTGATTTTGATACCGGCTGTCCTCTATGGGCTTAAAGCGTCAAAACTGGTAAAAAGGATGCCTGTCGATGTCTGATGATATCAAGGGGAGTATTGCAGCACTGACTGATGTATTCGCAACAATCGACAAAGCCCTGTCAGAACATGAGCACATTATTCTGGCCATAGACGGAAACAGCGGATCAGGAAAAAGCTGTCTGGCTGATCTGCTTGCCGCAAGGTACGACTGCAATGTGATTCATATGGATGACTTTTTCCTGCAGCCTCATCAAAGAACATCGGAGCGGCTTAAGGAACCTGGCGGCAACATTGATTATGAACGATTTTTTGGTCAGGTTATGAGCAGGCTTAAAACCCGGGAGGAATTTCAGTATCAGCGGTATGACTGCGGGAAGCAGGAGCTGGTCGGATGGGTTACGCTTACCCCCAAAAAGCTCAACATAATAGAGGGTGTATACAGCATGCACCCTCTATGGAACAAATTACTGGACATCAGAATATTTTTAACCCTTCCGCCGCAGATACAGGAAGAACGCATCAGGCAGCGAAGCGGAGAAGAGATGTTGAAAAGGTTCCTGCAGGAATGGATACCCATGGAGAATCGCTATTTCGAAACCTTTGGAATAGCGAAGCTTTGCGATCTGATTATTGATACCGGTTCTCAGTCTTAAGCTCGGCTATTTTTTCTGTAACCAGCTTCACATATTCTGACAGGCTCAGGTTTTGCGTGCCCACCACATGGCTGTTGCATTTGTTGCTGGGGATCAGGATTTTGCATGCCTGTGAACCGCTTACTGCAGCAGCCATTGCCGGCGTGACCTCTCCCAGCAGGGAATTGGCCACAATAATGCCGATGGGCCCAATAATTACATCTGCGTCCCTGCAGTTGTAAATGACAGGATTTTCCCCGGTTGCGCCCATATCTGCGCCGGCCTTCAGCATGGTTGAGGTGGCAATGCTGTTTGTTCCGACGGCGATGATCAGCTGATCCGGAAAGGCAGTCTTTATCTCTTCCACAAGGGCCTTGCCCATTTTACCACCCTGACCGTCAATTACCAGCAGTTTCATGAGCTTCCTCCTTCCCTTCTTCTGTCATAATTGCATTCAGGCATACATCCTGCCCAGTATATACTCGATTAAGCGGCTCGGAAAAACTCTTTTCAATTGTACAAGCAATTTATAATCCAGTCCGATAGTAATTCTGACCGGAGGGTTTCTCTTAAACATCAGCTTCCCTATAGTTTCAGCAACTTTTTGAGGTTTTGCCCCGCTTTGTTCGTCCTTTTTCATCTTTTCTATTGATGCCATGCTTCGGGGGTAGGCGGTCTCCCTGGACTCCTCGGTATAGAACCTGTTTTCCGTGAACTCTGTCCGGGTGTCTCCGGGTTCTATGATGACAGCCCGAATGCCGAAATCCCGGACCTCAAGGCGCAGGGCCTCCGTATAGGCTTCCAGTGCATATTTGCTGGCGGAATACATGGACTGGTAGGGAATGGAGAACAGTCCGGCAACCGAACCTATGTTGATTATCAGACCCTTCTTCTGTCTGCGCATAATGGGCAGAACATTCCTGCACATGCGGTGTACACCGAAAAAGTTGGTGTTCAACTGAGAAATTGCTTCATCTGCCGATGTTTCTTCTATTGCACCGGAAAGACCAAAACCTGCATTATTTATCAGTACATCAATCCGGCCTTCCTTATTCATAACATAAGCCACAGCTTCCTTAACGGATTCATCATCGCAGACATCCAGCTGAACCATTTCAACAAAACCCTGTGACTTTTCATCCGAAAACACAATATCGCCATTTCCGGCTTTCCGGGAAGTTCCGTATACCCTGCAGCCCAAGGCTGCCAAATGCTCTGCCGTTGCTTTGCCGATTCCGGATGAAGCGCCGGTGAGCAGTACTGCTTTACCATAGTATAAATTCATCCTTCTGTTGCCTCCCATTAAGTAATTCTTATACAGATGATATAAAAAAACATTGCATTTGAAATATAGTTCTATAAGGCTGAAGGAAATCCTGCTTTAACATATTCTGAATTTCTGATATAATACTGAAAAGCACAATAACGGTTCATCCTGGGTTATAAGAATGACAGAAAGGAAGGCTGCGGCATGAGATCATTTTTTTGGGGGATTTTTCTGATTTCCTCGGGTCTGTTTCTGATTCTGAAACATTATTTTAACTGGAACATACCAACGGTCAGGGTACTTATAGGCTTGTTCCTGGTATGCCTGGGTCTGTCCCTTCTAATCGGAGGGGTGGGTTACAGGGATTCATCCAACCTTATAATGAATGAAGGAAGATTTCATGTGGAATCGGGCGGAAAAGACTACAACATTATTTTCGGAAAAGGCATACTTGATTTTTCAAATATGCAGCCTGAGGATCTGAGCAAAGAGATTGAGGTAAATACAGTATTTGGCTCTGCCGAAATCCTTCTGCCTGAAAATGCAGCTGTCAGGATAAAGGCAAACTCTGTTTTTTCTTCCACTCAACTGCCGGATAACTCCAACCTGTCCTTTGGAGACCGGACCTATCTTTCCGATCCTCAGGGTAAGGGAGAAGCAGATTTTACTTTGGAGATAAATACCGTATTTGGAAACACTCAAATCCGGCATTAAGTTCATGAAGTCCGGAGAAGTAACTGCGGGGCAGCAATAATACAATACATAATATCTGTCGGGGATGAATTATGAAATACACCTATAAGCATACTTTATACGCCAGTTATGTCGGATATATCACACAGGCGATAATCAATAACTTATCGCCTCTTTTATTTGTTACATTTCAGCGGGAGTTTAACTTATCCCTGGAGCTTATCGGCCTGTTGATTTCATTGAATTTTGGAACCCAGATCCTGGTGGATTTGGCAGCGGTCCGTTTTGTAGACAAGATAGGATACCGTAAATCCGCTGTTATTGCTCATTCTGCCTCTGCCCTGGGTCTTATAAGCCTTGGCATCCTGCCAAATGTTCTTTCTTCACCATATATGGGATTAGTAATAGCAGTTTTATTAAACTCCATAGGCGGGGGGATAATCGAAGTCATTATCAGCCCTATTGTTGAGTCCCTTCCCGGAGATGAAAAGGCAGCAGCTATGAGCCTGCTGCACTCCTTCTATTGCTGGGGCGTAGTCCTGGTTGTGGTTTTGTCCACCATATACTTCAACATTGCAGGTATGCATAACTGGATTTACCTGCCGGTGCTATGGGCCCTGGTTCCCTTGCTTAATGCCTTTTTCTTCACGAAGGTCCCGCTTCGCACCTTGGTTGAATCCCATGAGCAGATTCCCCTGAGAAAACTGTTTTCAGCCAGGGTTTTCCTGCTGCTTTTCCTCCTGATGATCTGTGCGGGAGCAGCGGAGCAGGCCATGATCCAGTGGTCTTCCCTTTTTGCGGAACTGGGGCTTGGTGTATCCAAGACCATGGGGGATTTACTGGGGCCTTGTGCCTTTTCGGTGCTAATGGGGATTTCCCGGACATATTTCGGCACCAGGGGAGGCAGATTCAATCTGAGGAAAGCCTTGATCCTGAGCGGGGTATTATGTACGGCCAGCTATCTGATGGTCGTATTTTCACCCATCCCCCTGATGTCACTTATCGGCTGTGCCCTGGTTGGTCTTTCAGTGGGAATCTTCTGGCCGGGTGTATTCAGCCTTTCAGCGGAGACTTATCCCCGCGGCGGAACAGCCATGTTTGCCATCCTGGCCCTGGCCGGCGACGTGGGATGTTCTGCCGGGCCGGGCCTTGTTGGAGTGGTATCCAATCAAATACAGAACAGGGGTACCGGATTCCTTTCAGCCATTCTTAAAGGTGCGGATATGACTCAGGTCGGGCTGAAAACGGGATTATTGGCTGCCATAATCTTTCCCCTCATTCTGATAACAGGTGTCAGGGTACTGCGAAAAAAAACCTGAAATGTAAGTCAGCATCAAGAAGCATGGCCTGCTTTCTATTCGAATACTGAAACCAGATTTTTAAACAGTTCCTGATTCTGCTTAATCTTGCTTTCACTGCCCATAACACACAGATACTCATACTTAAGCACATCTGCAGCCATGGAAGATAGAGCCTTTATGTCGGCTGCTGTGACAGACAAAACCTCGTCTCTTTCCCTTTGTATGTCTTCCTGGGTCAGGCCTGTGAAATAGTCTGTCTCAGATCGTTCGCCTTTCATCTGGGGTGTCAATGGTGTATCCAGACGGCTGATGGTACCAATGATATACTTTTTCATTTCTCTTTCATCGGCATCAAAAGCGGCAAGATATTCTGTCAGCCCCTTATAGGCATCCAGAGTTTCCTTCAGATTGGGATCCCTGTAGGAAGAAAAGAGCATCATGCCGCTGCGGGTGAAGACAACAAATACGCCGTATGCGCCGCCCTGAACCCGGACACGATTCCACAGGTAGTCCAGACTGGCAATGGTACGGAGAACCTGCATCGCACCATTGTACCTGTGGCCCAGTCTGATAAAGCTGTAGCCTTTGGCCACATACTGAACCTTGCTGGGGGTGAGCAGCCCTTCATTGGCGGCCTCTTCCGTGAACTCAAAGGGGGCAGCCGGGCATTCCTTCAGGGGAAGGCCGGCGGCAAAGCTTTCAAATTGCCGGGCAAATTCAGGGTAATCCTCGGAAGGCAGCGTAATACCCGCAGTCAGGCTGTTCTTTCTGAAAATAAGCTGTGCTGTCTTTTCAAGATTGGCTGTAAGTTCATCGCTTAAGCTGTCAAAATTTCTTTCCAGATTGCTCAGGAAGCGGTAGAAGGAAATTCCCTGATTCAGCTCGGTATATTTTCCTGCAGGTGAAATATAAGAGCTCAGCCGATTCATGGCCATCAAATGACCGGATTGGTTGATAATCATCTCCATACGGGAACGGTTTTCCTGGATGATTTCCTTAAGCCGGCGCTTATCCTGAAAGACGGTGCCGGTTACAACTTCCCCAAGAAGCTCCAGAAGCCTGGGCAGCTTGTCTACAAGCGCCTTGGACCGAATGAGCAGCTTTGGTACGAATTCTCCGTCCCTGCCGTTTAGCGCAAGGGATTGAACGGAGTAATCAATTCCGCCGGTATGAATGTTGATCTCCTTGGTCAGGTCTTCGTAATGATAATTCTCGGTACTGATCTTACCCAGCACACCAACCAGCAGCCCTGCATAGGGAATCAGTTCCATTGGAACCGCGCTGTTGTCAAACCAGAGATTCAGATAAGCAATGCCGTTGGTAAACAGGGGATGATGCAGCACCTTTATCCCTGATACTTCCTGTTCAACCAATGGGAGAACTTCAGCCTCAGGTTCAATGTCCGACAGCTCCACCATGGGTATGGAAGTCAGGGCTTCCGGCGAATCCGGTTCGGATTGCTTTCTTATCAGTTCCCTGGTACTGTTAACGATTTCATCAATTTCCTTTTTACTAAGCTTTGCCTTGTGAGCCTGAAGCATCTTATGGATTTCCTGATCCTTTTTCTCGGCCAGACCCGGCACCGGTTTTACTACCACCAGACTTCTGTGGGTATTATTCAGCAGGTATTTTTCAATCAGCTGCTCAAATAATGGTTCGGACAGGGCCTTTTTAATGCGCTCCATTGTATGTTCGAACCTGAGGTGAATGGTGGGATCCGCTCCGTAAAGCCAGCTGTCCAGGCAACGGATTCCATATACCAGGCCTTTGGGGCTGCTTCCAAAATCTGCTTCCCTCAGCTTGAATTCCCGATAGTTGATGGCTGCCTCCACCAGCTTTTTATCAATACCCTCGGCTGCCAGCTCCCGCAGGGTTTTATCAATTGTCAGGAGGAAACGCTCTGTGTCATCTTCATTGGCATCCTTGGCAATAACACTGAAGGAAGGCTGAAGCAGATAATTGCCGAAGGAACCAAAGACATCCTTTCCGATTCCGGCTTCCAGAAGTGCTTTCTTAAGCGGAGCGGCGGGATTGTCCAGAAGCAGGTACTGTAAGATGTTGAATGCCAGATACAGGAAGGGATCGGTAGACAGGCCTGTTGCATAGTTCAGGCTCAGATAGGTCTTATCCCCCGGATTCTCCTGCGGGGAGATGGAGTATTCCACAACCTGCCGCTGCATTTCCTTAAAGGGGGCCTGCATAGGTATTTCAGAGTCTGCTTCCGCCCTGTCGAAGCCGCTAAGGTATTCTTCATTTAAGAATTTCAGATGCCCGTCCATATCTCCGTTTCCATACAAATAGATATAGCTGTTGGAGGGATGATAGTATTTTTTATGGAAGGCGGTAAAGTCTTCCTGGGTCAGATCCGGGATATAATCCGGATCACCGCCGGATTCGTTTGCATACGGGGTATCCGGATAGAGGGATTCCTGAATTTTACGGAAGAGAACCTGCTCGGGAGAAGAAAAGGCTCCCTTCATCTCATTGTAAACCACGCCCTTGTAAGTAAGGGGCTGATCCTGATCTTCCAGTTCATAATGCCAGCCTTCCTGCATCAGGGTTTCAGGCTGCTCATAGATATTGGGATACA
This sequence comes from Clostridiales bacterium, assembly GCA_012839095.1. Lineage (GTDB taxonomy): Bacteria > Bacillota > Clostridia > Caldicoprobacterales > DTU083 > DUOA01. The sequence continues at coordinate 3,678 of DUOA01000003.1, read as the reverse complement.
GCACTGCGTCCAGATACACATCCATCAGGTTGATAAAATCCTTGTCGTTGCGGCTGGCTACGGGATATATGGTTTTGTCCGGATAGGTCATGGCATTCAAAAATGTGTTTAAAGAGCCCTTGGCCAGCTCCACAAAGGGTTCCTTCACGGGAAACTTCCTGGAACCGCACAATACAGAATGTTCCAAAATATGGGGGAGGCCTGTGCTGTCCGGGGGCGGAGTGCGGAAGGCGATGGAGAATACCTTGTTGTCATCATCATTCTGCAAATACAGCAGCCTGGCGCCGCTTTTATCGTGCTCGAACAGAAATGTCACAGCATTAAGTTCCCTGACCTCCGTTACTTCCTGCAAACGGAAGCCGTGGTATAGCCTGCCTTTTTCAAATTTCATAATCTGACTCCTTTCATAGGTAAAAAGAAAAATCTGAATTTTGGTTTCCATTTAATATAAACTTGTTTTCATGTAGTATAACCCAATAACTATTCTACATGTCGCTGGAAGAATCCTGCCAATATATTGGAAAATCATCTCAAAAGGATATCCCAAATCATATACTGAAATAAGGATGACTTACCGGATGAAAAGACTGATGTAAGCAAATGAATGGAGGTATTGTATTGCAGGAAATCAGTATGAATAGCAGCAGTAATTACAACAAACGGGCGGCTGCAGCAGCATATATGACAGGCGGGCCTCTGCGTCCTCAAATAAGCGGCATAGTGTTTTTTCATGATACCCTGGGCGGCACTTTGGTGACGGCTCAGATTGCAGGTCTGCCTGATTACCAGCCTGGCACAGATGGAAAATCCCCCATAGGTCCCCACGGCTTTCACATACATGAAAGGGGCAATTGCCAGGCGGGGGATCCGGATGATCCCTTTCAGGCTGCAGGTGCACATTGGAATCCAACCAATCAGCCTCACGGGAATCATACCGGAGATTTTCCCGTTCTCTTTTCCAACAGCGGCAGGGCTTATATGAGCTTCTTCACCAATAAATTCCGGGTCAGCGAGATAATCGGAAAATCGGTGATCATTCATCAGAACCCGGATGATTATCGCAGCCAGCCGGCGGGAAATGCGGGTAAACGATTGGCCTGCGGTGTGATAGATTGGATATTATACTAAATTCTTAACAAAGAATATTAATCCGGAATTTAAGGAGTCCATGCCTGTGTGGTATGCTGACTTCTTTTTTTGTAGTATTCACAATTCTTTACACTTATCATAATTTAAGTATTTATCCTATCAACAAGTTCTGATACTATAGACCTAGATTGTTTGTCGGGAAGCAAATGAATCAGAGGTGAGAAAGCATGGAAAAAATTGTTGAGACCAGGGAAGTACCAAGATTTATGCATTACATCTGCAAATTATAATTGATGTAATTTAAATAAAAACAAAAAGCTAAGGAGGAGAAATTATGAAGTTACTGAGCAGAAGCGAGTATGAGGAATGGATTGCCAAAACACGTGATGAACGCATGGATTGGTGGCGCAGGGCACGGTTTGGCATGTTTGTCCATTTCGGCCTCTATTCCCAGGCAGGACGGCATGAATGGATGCAGACAATGGAAAACTGTCCCGTAGAGGAATACGAAAAGCTTGCAGAGTCTTTTAATCCCAAGCCCGGTGCGCCCCGGGAGTGGGCAGCTTTGGCAAAAAAGGCAGGCATGAAGTACATGGTGCTTACTACAAGGCATCATGAAGGCTTCAGCTTATGGGATTCCAAAGCAAATCCCTTCAACAGCGTCAATTATGGGCCAAAGCGCGATATAGTCAGGGAATTCGTGGATGCCTGCCGTGAACATGATCTAAAGATCGGTTTTTACTCCAGTCTGATGGACTGGCATCATCCCGACAGCTGGAGAGCAGCATTTGACAGCCAAGCCCGGGCACGTTTTCATAAATACATACTGGATCTGAATACTGAGCTCTTAACCCAATACGGCAAGATAGACATTTTATGGTTCGATGTTGCAGAGCCAATGGTACATTGGGAAGGCTGGAACAGCCTGGAAATGAATCAGAAGCTTCGTGCTCTGCAGCCTGACATTATCATGAACAACCGATCCAGGCTGGATGAGGATTTCGGGACACCGGAGGAACATATCCGTGCCGAGGGCCGTGACTGGGAGGCCTGCATGACTTTTAACGGCATAAGCTGGGGCTATGTAGACTCCAAACAGGCTGCCCGGTACAGCTACAATGCACAGGAGATAATTCGCATGCTTAACTCGTGTGCTTCAGGAGGCGGAAACCTGCTTCTGAATATAGGACCGGCCCCGGACGGCTCTGTGCCCGAGGAGGCTGTGGAACCGCTGACAGAGGTGGGAGAGTGGCTGAAGTTGAACGGCAAGGCCGTGTATGGTAAGATGACCCGTACCGGCAGTACTGTGGCAGGCGGCAACGGCCTGTGCGGCTGCTCCTTAAGCGGCAATTCTGTTTATCTTTGGAACTGGATCTGGCCTTCCGGGGGCACAATGGCTGTCGGCGGCTACAAGACGGCTCCCAAATCCATACGCTATGTCCATGACGGAACACCGGTGGAATTTGAGCATAAAGGACACCGTATTATACTTAAAAACCTGCCTGAAGCTTGTCCGGCTCCTTCAGCCGGTATCACGGTCCTGGAAATGGAATTTGACGGCTCCCCGGAATACTGCTTTGCCAGCTACTATCCGCAGCTGCACGGAGGCCGTGAAATCACCGCGGAAAGGCTCTGATGTCTGAAGCCGGTACATGTAAAATGGATCTTATCAGGAAAAAATAAGGCAAAACCAGGAGGGAAAATACTTGGGTAATTTCATATACAAAGGGGAAAAAACAAAGGAGATTTCGTTTCCACTGGGCGGAATCGGTACCGGCTGCATAGGTCTTGCCGGCAACGGTTCCCTTATAGACTGGGAAATATTCAATAAACCCAATAAGGGGAGCATCAATGGTTTCAGCCATTTTGCCGTCAAAGCAGAAACAGCCGGTAAAGTATTGGATGCACGGGTGCTGAGTGGAGATTTGCAGCCTCCTTATACAGGAAGCTTAGGCAAACCTCATTTCAACACTTATGGTTTTGGACCTGACAGGGGGACAATGGCCGGAGTACCCCACTTCAGGGATGTGGAATTCATTGGAGAATACCCCATTGCCAAGCTAAGATTTCGGGATGATAACTTTCCGGGAAATGTAACCATGACCGCATTTAATCCCTTTATCCCTCTAAACGATAAGGATTCAAGCATTCCGGGGGCCTTCTTTGAAATCGAAGTTGAGAACAACTCTAATGAAACTATTTCATATACTATCTGCCTGTCTGTTACCAATCCGTTTTATGACGGAACTGCAGTAAACACATACAGCAGTGAGGGCGATTTTCATTATGTCAGGCTGGCATCAAATAAATATGATTCGGATGAACCCGAGTACGGGGATATAACTGTCGCTGCTCAAAGCGATAATGCCAGCTGTCAGGAATATTGGTACCGGGGCAGTTGGTTCGACAGTCTGGAGGTGTTCTGGCGCCAGTTCAGTGAGCCCGGCAGGCTGGTAAAAAGGTCTTATAGCAGTGCTCAGGATCTTAGTGGTAATGTTTATTCAGGTTCAGATACAGCTTCGCTGGCTTCTCATATCGAAATAGCTCCCGGGCAGACGGAATGCTTAAGGTTTATTATTGCCTGGAATT
>DUOA01000034.1 GCA_012839095.1 Clostridiales bacterium | reverse complement strand
GTTGAGCCAAAGCTCATGCCTCGTTTAGTATTAAGCTGTCAAAAAGCACCAAACAAAGTAAGATGAACAATGGCTCAATTTATAGAGTTCTACATATTTTGCTGCAATTCACGACCGTTTTCAAAACATATATTTACTCTCTGTTCAGCAGAACTTTTTCCTCATATTCCTTTATATCGTTCAGCCATTCTGCACCTACCGGAACATCCTGATCCAGGCAAAACTTATTCCATACAGAGCCGAAGGGCAGGGTTTTTAATTCCTCCATAAGGGCCAGGCGATCTCCCAGGCTGCCCCTCTCCTCTGCCTCACGCAGCAAATGAGTGGGTTCCAGCAGAGCGATAAGCACGGACTTCATTGCATTTCGCGTACCTGTTACCCAGGCAGTCAGGCGATTGATGCTGGCATCGAAGAAATCCAGTCCGAAGTGTACCCGATCCAGGGCATTGCATCTTTTTATTTCCTGTGCAATTGACAGTAAATCGTCATTCAACAGGATTACATGGTCGCTGTCCCATCGTACGCCTCTGCTTACATGAAGCAAAAGTTCCTCAGAGAAGGTGAGGATGGAAGATATTTTATCGGCAATTCCCTCGGTTGGATGGAAATGACCTGCATCCAGGCAAACCATAACATCCCTTGTCATGGCATATCCCATATAGAATTCATGGGAACCCACCACATAGGCCTCAGAACCTATTCCGAACAGCTTGCTTTCCACAGCATCAATAATATGGTTTCTGTCGTATTTCACGGAGAGGATCTCATCAAGGGAATCCCTCAGAATCTGACGATGGAGCATGCGATCCGCAGGAAGATCCTTGGAGCCGTCGGGAATCCAGATATTGTGTACAACCGGACTGCCCAGCTCACTGCCGATAGCGGCTGCTATCTCCCTGCAGGCCTTGGCATGGCGGATCCAGAACTCACGTACGTTTTTATCGGTACTTGACAGGGTAAACCCCGAATCAGCCATGGGATGAGCAAAAAAGGTAGAGTTGAAGTCGATTCCTGTATTATTCTTTTTGGCCCAGTCTATCCATTTCCTGAAATGCTCAGGCCTCAGCTCATCTCTTTCCACGAAGGCACCATCGGTTTCAGCATAACTGGCATGCAGGTTGACCCTCTGTTTTCCGGGAATCAGTGACATGGCCTTTTCCATATCAGCCCGAAGTTCTTCACCGTTACGGGCCCTTCCCGGATAGTTTCCGGTAGCCATTATTCCTCCGCCGGATACCCCTTCCTTTTTCTCTTCCAATCCGGCAACGTCATCGCCCTGCCAGCAATGCATGGAAACCTGGAATTCAGACAGCTGTTTCAGTACAGCATCGGTATCCACGCCTAATTCTCCATAAAGCTCTTTTGCACTGTTATAGTCCTGCTCTACAGTGTCTTTTTTGTAAAGATGATACATATGAATCCTCCCTTGGAATAATATAATAAAGAAATAATTAACAGAATGCAGTCAGTTTTAATGTTCGACAGCGGTAGTTAAAATCCTTCTCATTTATTCTTTTCCTGACTAAAATCATCTTAAGTGAACCTTAAAACAAACGACAAGGGCATCGTCCTTGCTCCAATGGCAACTTCAATGCCCTTGTCATTTTCACCAGGCAGAGGCTTACTCAAAGCTGTCGGCTACCATCCCAAAGCAGCTCTCACAGTATCCTTCATACAAAGTGCCGCACTCGTCACATACGCAGTCGCTGCATTCAGGGCAGCTGTAGGCTATCTCATCGTTACATGTACGTCCGCATATGGAGCAGGTAACTTGGCCCATGAAAATCCCGCCTTTCACTTGCTTTTAGTTTATTTTTCCAATTAATCAGCAGAATATTCATAATGCTTAGGCCCGGTTTCATACAGATTATTTCCCAGACAGTCAATAGCAGTGATCAGGGGCAGGTTTGCCACCTCAAGCCTGTATACGGCTTCCGGCCCCAGATCTTCAAAGGCCAGCAGTTCTGCCTTCTTTACGCATTCTGCTATCAACGCACCTGCTCCGCCTGTTGCGGCAAAGTAAACTGCTTTATTGCGGATCATGGCTTCTATAACCTCATGACTGCGCTGCCCCTTTCCAATCATGAATTTAAGGCCGAGATTCAGCAGCCGAGGTGTATAGCTGTCCATGCGGGAGCTGGTGGTGGGTCCGCATGAACCGATAATTTTCCCCGGCCCTGCCGGGCAGGGCCCGGTGTAATAGATGCCTTGTCCTGTAAGCTGAAAGGGCAATGGAATATTCCTGTCCAGAAAGTCTGTTATGCGCCTATGGGCAGCATCCCTGCCGGTAATAATGGTCCCGGACAGCTGCACCATGTCTCCTGCTCTGAGTTCTTCCAATTGTTCTATGGCTTCAGGTATTGTTATAGCTTTTATCATATCGTCTCTCCGGTTTTAATTTGTAGCATTTACTACAGTACGGCTTTTGCATGCCTTGCCGAATGACATTGTATATTGACTGCTACCGGCAGACCTGCCAGATGGGTAGGATATGTATCAATATGTACAGCAAGGGCAGTTGTTTTTCCACCCAACCCCTGAGGCCCGATGCCTGTATCGTTTATTGCCTGCAGGAGTTCTTGTTCCAAAGCAGCTGTCTTAGGATCAGGATTGGGCTTTCCCGCTTCCCTGAGCAGTGCTTTTTTAGACAAATAAGCTGCCTTTTCCATGGTACCGCCTATCCCAATACCCAGTATGATGGGAGGGCAGGGATTGGCGCCTGCATTTACGACAGTGTCCAGCACAAAACTCCGAATTCCATCCTCACCGTCAGAGGGCTTCAACATGGCTAAACGGCTCATATTTTCACTGCCAAATCCCTTTGGAGCAACTATTATTTTAAGTTGCTCCCCTTCGACCATCTCCAGGTGAAGGACAGCAGGCGTATTATCACCGGTATTTATCCGGCTTAAAGGGTCCAGGACGGACTTGCGCATATATCCTTTTCGGTATCCAAGGCGCACGCCTTCATTTACCGCTTCCTCCAGGCTGCCGCCTGTAATTCGGACATCCTGTCCAATTTGCAGGAATACAACAGCCATGCCTGTATCCTGACAAAGTGGCAGCTGAGTTCTCCGGGAAGCATCGATATTCTCCAGTAATTGTTCCAGTATGCGCGCACCGAAAGGGGATTCCTCCCTTTCACGAGCTGCTTCTATCAGCTTTATTACATCATCGCTTAGGTTATAGCACGCCTGGATGCATAATTCTGCAACTGTTTCAGTAATGGCAGATATATTAATTTCTCTCATTTCTCCTCCTGAATCCTGAATACCACATTATTGAGGAATGCTTTCACATTTATAAGGAATCATACTCTTTATATTAAATTTATTATACAGGGAAAAGCAATAAAAATAATAGCAACTTTTTCGCAAATTTTTAAACATTCAGGAACCGATCATATACACCACATAGTCATACGTTCTTGTGGTTGCATGGAATAATTCCATATTAACTACTGGGTTCCAGGCTGATAAAAAACAGGCTGAAAACCAGCTGTTGTCTTCCCTATTTGTTTGACAGTACTCCCGGGCAGCAATATAATATAGAATAGTGTAATTTGGCTTTTTGATGCATGTTCCAGAGTAAACACTTTACACTGCTATCAATTATAAATGATGGAAGGGATTATTATATGGACAAATTAAGCAAGCTGTTGGTCGGCATCAGCGGATTTACCTGGCAAAATGCGGTTATGCTTCTGGTTGGCTGTGTACTTATTTATCTGGCCATCAAGAAGGAATATGAACCGCTTCTTCTTTTGCCAATCGGGTTTGGTGCGATCATGACCAACATACCCGGATCAGCTGCTGTGGGTGAACACGGGTTTCTCACGGTACTCTACAATGCCGGTATCGTAAACGAACTGTTTCCTATCTTAATATTTATTGCCATCGGTGCAATGATCGATTTTTCGCCTCTGCTGAAGCAGCCTGTGACGCTCTTCTTCGGAGCAGCTGCCCAATTCGGAATTTTTGCCTCCATGCTGATGGCAGCAGGTGCCAATCTGATCTGGCCCGGGGTCTTTTCACTGCGGGAAGCAGCCGCCATCGGCATCATCGGTGCTGCAGACGGTCCTACCTCCATCTTCGTAGGCAATCTGTTTGCGCCGAAATATATGGGTGCAATAACGGTTGCAGCATATTCATATATGGCGCTGGTGCCCATTATTCAGCCTCCCGTAATAAAAGCGCTGACAACCAAGGAAGAGCGTAAAATTCGCATGGACGTGGATTACGGGGTCAAGATCTCCAAGCCAGTTTTGATTTTATTTCCCATTGTTGTCACTATTGTTGCCGGTATAGTTGCTCCCATATCCGTACCTCTCATTGGTTCCCTGATGTTTGGAAACCTGATAAAGGAATGCGGGGTGCTTGAACGGCTTTCACAGACAGCACAAAACGAATTGGGAAATCTGGTTACTCTGCTGCTGGGTATTACCATTGGGTCCACAATGGTTGCCGAAAAGTTTCTGACCATGCAGACACTGCTGATACTGACCATTGGTTTGATGGCATTTGTCTTTGATACCGCCTTCGGTGTCCTCTTTGCCAAGTTTGTGAATTTGTTCCTGAAGCATAAAATTAATCCCATGATTGGCGGCTGCGGTATTTCCGCCTTCCCCATGTCGGCCCGTATTGTGCAGAAAATGGCACAAAAAGAGGATCCGACCAACTTTGTGCTTATGCCTGCCATTGGAGCAAATGTAGCCGGGCAAATCGGTTCCATCGTAGCAGGTGCCATTATCCTGGCATTACTCGGATAGGAGGAATGAAAAAGTGGATATTGTAATGGGTGCTCTTGAAGTAATGGGAATCGGTGTTACCGGGGTCTTTCTGGTACTGGCCGTCTTCTTTCTCTTGATCAAGCTGATGATTAAGCTGTTCCCGGCCGATTAATAAGCAAAGGGACATACTGTTTCCCCTAATGATTGATTATCGAAATATATAGATAATACGTCTTTATATACTATAGCTTGTACTACTAAAACATCATCATATATGCAGCATTTTTTCCAACATAAGAGGTGAACGGACGTGATTCATCCAGGGAGTGGATAGCAGCATATTCAGACAAACCTGCGGTTACCCGTCGGCTTTATGAATGCACTGTTTATCCGGACCATTTGGAAACTATGTTGTAGTATTTATGATGTTTTTTTATGCAGGCATTAAGGCTGCCTGCACAAGGTAAAAATCAGCCAATCGTAATGCAAAAGGGGGATTCATAATGTTGTGGGCATTAATTTCTCTTGTAGTGTCTGCCCTTGCCATCGGAGTGGCAGCATACTTTTATAAATGGGTGCAGGCTCTTCCTGTGGCGGAAGGAAACATAAACCAAATCGGAGAGCTCATCCGAAAAGGTGCTTTTACCTTTCTGAAGCGGGAATACCGCATTTTGAGCGTATTTGCAGGCATTGTATCTGTCCTGGTCCTTTTAGTCTTTCCTTCTCCTGTCTGGCAGGGAGGAATCGGGGAAAACATCCTTGCAGCCCTTTCCTATATTGCAGGGGCAGCCCTGTCAGCACTGGCAGGGTATATAGGCATAAGCATTGCCACCCTTGCAAATGTACGTTCAGCCACTGCAGCCAAAAAAGGCCTGGCTCCTTCCTATATGGCAGGTTTCCGCGGCGGCGCAGTCATGGGTATGGCTGTTGTGAGCACGGCTCTGGCTGCTGCAGCCTTACTGCATCTTTTGACAGGGAATGCTGATCTTGTTATGGCATTCAGCTTTGGTGCCAGCTCTCTGGCCCTGTTTGCAAAAGCAGGGGGCGGAATCTTTACCAAAACCGCAGATATCGCTGCGGATCTTACAGGAAAGGTAGAACTCGGCATACCTGAGGATGATCCCAGGAATCCTGCTGTTATAGCGGATAATGTAGGCGACAATGTAGGTGATGTAGCCGGTATGGGAGCCGACCTGTTTGACTCTCAGATAGCTTCCCTGGCTGCAGCCATGGTTATTGCCGTACCTCTTGGTCAGATAGAAATTGTATTCTGCTTCAGTGCCCTGGGACTTCTTGCCTCAGTAATCGGTGTTCTGACCGCCCGTGTTGGTCCCAGCGGTGATCCGGGCAAGGCTTTGAACGGAGGAACTTTATTGACTTGTGGCATTTTCGCCCTGCTTACCCTGATTGCCACCTTGCTCACCCCTGAATTCAACATCCGTATCTGGGGCGCAGCCTTCCTGGGCATGTTGGTAGGCGTAATTATTGGTTTTACCAGTGAATTCTTTACCGGCGATGATAAGAAACCTGTTGAAAAGGTTGCGGAGGCCTGCAAGAGCGGCCCGGCTTTTACCATTCTATCCGGGTTCTCCTATGGTTTGGTCAGTGTCATGCCCTCCATAATCGGCATAGGCGTTGCGGCACTTGGCGCATATAAGCTTTTAGAGCCCCTTCAGGCACAAAGCGGAAATTATCCCATGTTCGGCATTTCCATTGCCGCCATCGGTATGCTTTCAATAGTAGGCATGATTATTTCCAACGACGCTTATGGTCCCATTGTGGACAATGCCCGCGGCCTTGCGGAAATGGGTAACTTAGGTGACGATGTTCTGGAAATCACCGACAAGCTGGACGCTGCCGGCAATACTGCCAAGGCCATTACCAAAGGATTTGCCATTGGCGCTGCCGGACTTACCGTAATTGCCCTTTTGGGTGCCTTCCAGGAAATCGTCAGATCCGTCAGCGGTGAAATTATCAGCTTTAACCTGATGGATCCCCTGGTATTCTTCGGAACACTGGTAGGGGCAGCCATTCCTGCCTTGTTTTCAGCCATGCTGATGCTGGGCGTAAACCGTAACTCTCAGGTTATGGTTGAAGAAATCCACAGACAATTTGATACCGTTGAAGGGCTGAAGGAAGGTAAACCCGGAGTGCTGCCCGATTACGACAAATGCATCGACATTGCCACCGTCGGCGCAATCAAGGAATTGATTCCTGCAGGCCTGGCAGCCATTGTCATTACCCTTATTGTCGGCTTTGTAGGCGGTGTGCAGGCAATGGGCGGCTATCTGGCCGGAAACATTGTTACCGGCTTGTTCCTGGCCCTGCTTATGAGCAATGCAGGCGGGCTCTGGGACAATGCCAAAAAATACATTGAAGCCGGAAACTTCGGCGGCAAGGGCAGTGATGCTCATAAGGCAGCCGTTATAGGCGATACAGTGGGCGATCCCTTCAAGGATACCGCCGGCCCTTCCATCAATACACAGATAACCGTTGTTTCACTGGTTGCTTCCATAACCGCAGTTCTGTTTGCTGCTTTCTCCCTGTTCAGCTGATTTGGAGCATGTAATATAATACAAAGAATATGACAAGAAGGTTTTCAACATAAACCAATTACAAAATCACCTGCCGCTTGAGTGCAGGTGATTTTTTTGTTGATCACACATCTTATTGTATACACATTTTACCTGTGATATCATTGAGTTTAAGAATGCTGCAATAAGAACAAGCGGGGGGTATTATCATGCTTCTGTCAACTCAGACGGATTATTTTGCAAGAACCTACGGCGATAAAAAGGCAATACAAATGATCAGTGAAGCAGGCTTTGACGCCATCGACTATTCCATGTTTGAACTGACCAACGAACACCACCCGCTGAATGGGGCGGACTATGCCGAATATGCCCTGTCACTCAGGAAGACTGCAGAGGAATGCGGGGTTATATTCAACCAGGCCCACGCTCCCTTTCCCTCTTACAGGGAAGGCGATCCTAAGTACAACTCAGGAATGTTTTCTCTAATTGCCCGTTCAATTGAAATTGCCGGAATCCTGGGTGCAAAGACTATTATTGTGCATCCCTTCTCCCTGTCGGATGCCAATGCCATAAAGGAGCTGAACCTTGACTTTTTCAGCCGGCTGGAACCTTACTGCAGACAGTATAATGTAAAGGTTGCCCTGGAAAACATGTGGAACTGGGATGAGCCCAACAAAAGAATTCTGCCCGGCGTATGCAGCTCGGCCAAAGAATTTGCCGGCTATGTGGATGCACTTGATTTCAGGTATTTTACTGCCTGCCTGGATTTGGGGCATTGCAGCCTGGTGGGCGAAAATGCTGCTGATATGATCCGGGAACTTGGCAGCCAGCGACTGACAGCGCTTCACGTTCACGACAATGACGCAAAACAGGACCTTCACACCCTGCCCTTCTTTGGAAAACTGGACTGGTACGGGATAGCAGAAGCCCTGGCGGACATAGGATACAGCGGTGAGCTGACACTGGAAGCAGACAATTTTCTTCATGCCTTTCCCAGGGAACTGCTGCCTGCTGCAGCAAGATTCATGCATGATACCGGCCGCTGGATAAAAGACATGATTGAAAGATACAAAGAGGCCGGCAGCGGAGCCGGAAAATGATTGAGCTTAGAAGCATCTGCAAAACCTTCAAAGTCGCCCGCCGCAATGCAGGTTTTCATGAAGCGGTAAAAGCCCTCTTCCGAAGGGAGTATACGCTGATTCATGCCCTGAGGGATGTATCCTTCACTATCAATGAAGGGGAAATGGTGGGCTACATAGGCCCCAATGGTGCAGGCAAAAGCAGCACCATTAAAATAATGAGCGGCATTTTAACGCCGGACAGCGGTGAATGTATCATAAACGGCAGAACCCCCTGGAAAGACCGGATTGCCCATGTCAGGGAAATAGGCGTGGTATTCGGACAGCGCAGTCAGCTCTGGTGGGATGTGCCGGTGGCAGACAGCTTTGAACTAATCAAAGATATTTATAAGGTGGATAATGCCTCATACAAAAAGAACCTCAGCATGCTTACGGAGCTGCTGGATATCGGGGAAATCATCCGCACACCTGCCAGGCAGCTGTCACTGGGGCAGCGGATGCGCTGTGAGATAGCCGCCTCCCTGCTGCACAATCCCCGTATCCTCTTCCTGGACGAGCCTACCATCGGTCTGGATGCCGTATCCAAGATTGCAGTTCGAAGCTTTATCAGGTATATAAATGCCGAGCGCAAAACAACGGTCATCCTAACCACACATGATATGCAGGACATAGAGGCCCTTACTGAAAGAATTCTCTTGATAGGCAGAGGGAGGATTCTGCTGGATGGAACCCTCAGCGAGCTCAAAAGGAGAAACTCCAGACATAAGACGCTTTCGGTTGATTTTACGGGCTCCATAGACAGGCTGGAAAATGGCATGCATCTTGCCAAATATCTGGATGGGCATGCAGAGATAGTCGTAGATACTGATATCCTGTCTGTTTCCGATGCCATAGCCCATATTTCCGGCCAGGCTGAAATAAGCGATCTTTCCGTGACGGGGGCAACAGCGGAAGAAATGGTTGTTTCCCTTTACAAGGAGTTTGAGATATGAAAAAATATCTTTCCTTCTTCAGAATCCGGTTTTCCAACGGGCTTCAATACCGCGCTGCCGCCTGGGCCGGGGTTTCAACCCAGTTTGTCTGGGGCGGCATGACCCTGCTCCTCTTTCGGGCCTTTTATCAGACCGGCAGCCAGGCATTTCCCATGACCTTTCCGGAACTGTCCAGCTATATCTGGCTTCAGCAGGCGTTTTTAGCCCTTTATATGTCCTGGTATTTTGATAATGAAATCTTTGATTCCATAATAAGCGGCAATGTATCATATGAGCTTTGCCGCCCAATGGACACTTATACCATGTGGTTTATAAAAAACATGTCCGTTCGACTTTCAAGGGCGGTTTTGCGCTGCATGCCGATTCTGATTGTTGCTGCTTTTCTGCCCGAGCCCTATAACATTTCACTTCCGGTATCCCTGTCAGCAGGGCTGTTGTTTTTGCTCTCCATGACCCTGGGCTTTATGCTGCTGGTGGCCTTTTCCATGCTGATATATATTTCTGCCTTTTACACCTTATCTCCCATGGGGATCAGAATTCTTACCATCAGCGTTCTGGAGTTCTTTACCGGAGCGATTATACCGCTGCCCTTCTTTCCCGAAAGCCTCCAGACCCTTTTATACCTGCTGCCCTTTGCTTCCATTCAAAACACGCCTTTTCAGATCTATAACGGCTATATGAAAGGAAATGAAGTGTCTGCCGCTATAATGATTCAGGCTGTATGGCTTTTGGTTCTGCTTGCATCCGGTAAGCTGCTGATGAAACAGGCACTCAGGAAAGCAGTTGTACAGGGGGGCTGACATGAAACTCTACTTAAAATATGCTTCCATAATTTTAAAAAGCCAGATGCAGTACAAGACTTCCTTTTTCATGTCCGTAATCGGACAGTTTTTGGTGTCCTTTACCGTATATCTGGGCCTTTACTTCATGTTTCATCGTTTTCATTCAGTGAGCGGATTTACTTACTCTGAAGTGCTGCTATGCTTTTCAGCCGTGCTTTTTTCATATTCGCTGGCCGAATGCTTTGTCCGCGGCTTCGATGTGTTTTCCCTGATTATATCCAATGGTGAATTCGATCGTATTATGGTGCGCCCCAGGAATGAGATCTTTCAGGTGCTGGCTTCCAGAATCGAGTTTTCACGCCTGGGACGTTTTCTTCAGGCTATGGCCATGTTTGCATATGCCATACCTGTAAGCGGAGTAGTATGGACATATGATAAGATTCTTACCCTTACTTTTATGCTGGCCGGCGGTTTTTTTGTATTTTCCGGACTTTTTATACTGTATGCGGCAATTTGCTTCTTCACCCTGGAGGGACTTGAGTTTATGAATATCTTTACAGACGGTGCAAGGGAGTTTGGCAAATATCCCTTCTCCATCTACGGAGAAAGCGTTCTTAAGTTCCTTACATATGTGATACCCATGGCTCTCTTTCAGTATTATCCCTTTCTGTATCTGACAGGGAAATCCAGCCGTACCCTTTATATGTTTCTTCCCCTGGCGGGAATGCTCTTTCTCATCCCCTGCCTAATATTCTGGCGCATAGGTGTCAGGCATTACAAATCCACCGGTTCGTAGCAGGTTACTGTTAATTTTACAGACTGACATGCTTTTTTATGGCCTCAAAGGTTTCTGCGCTGATGACATGCTCCATCCGGCAGGCATCCTCCACAGCCGTCTTTTCGTCCACGCCCAGGCTTATAAGCCAGTCGGACAGAAGCCTGTGCCTCTCATACATGGTCTCTGCGATCTTCAGCCCCTTTTCTGTCAGCTTTATAAACCCCTCATCATCCATTTCAATGTATCCGTTTTCCCTTAAATTCTTCATGGCAACACTGACGCTGGGCTTGGTAATTTCAAGCTCATTAACAATATCGATGGAGCGGACAGCCTTGGTCTTTTTCTTAAGTATCAGAATGGTCTCAAGGTAGTTTTCCGCGGATTCATAAATCTTCAATCTATAAAACTCCTTTGCTGATGTTTGTATCCACAAATTCAGTATAACACAGATTATCTTATTCTTTAACCGTTTCTTGCAGATGTTGTCTGAATCTTGCCAACATTCAGCTTGTAATTGACTCCGATAACTGCTCTTAATCAGGGTTTTCTGAAAATAGAATATTTAACCTGCATAGGAGTAAGTGAAACATATTTTTTTCCAAAGGCATTGACGCACCAAAGTCTTCATGCTATACTGAATTCGGTTAGTTTAGACTAACCCTTTGAAAAAGGCTGTATACAGCCATTCTTACATAAAATCCCTGGAAACTGATGAATAAGAAACAGCAAGGAGAACAGCCATGAAATACAATTTGTATGAAGCAGAAAGAGGAAAAGAATACATTGTCACTGATACTCCCGACATTAAGCTTCTTTCCAGTATAGGGATATTCAAGGGTGCCAGGATTAAAAAGGAACACACCTACAGATTTGGCGGTCCTGTTTCAGTTTCCTTGTCCACACGCAAAATAGCTATAGGAAAAGACATAGCTGAAAAAATACGGGTAAAGGGAGAATGAAGAATGGCCTGCCACGAACTTATAGAAGACAGAAAAATACTTACCGACGAAAACAAGATATTATTAATGGGTTCACCTAATGTAGGAAAAAGCGTGTTTTTTTCTGCTTTTACAAATATTCATGTCGTGAGCTCAAACTATACAGGAACAACAGTTTCATATATGAAGGGAACCCTTCGCCTTAATGATACCGACTATTCCTTAATAGACGTACCGGGTACCTATTCCCTGACAGCTACGTCAGAGGCCGAGGAAGTTGCCATTCAGTTTTTGTCCAGCAAACCCAGGGCTATTCTTTTTGTTTTAAATGCAGCTGATTTGGAAGGAAGTATCAAGCTGGCACTGGAGGTTCTTGAGTACAGGATCCCGGTTGTGGCCGCCCTGAATCTTTCGGACGTGGCACAAAGACAGGGAAAAAACATCAATGTCAGGCTCTTGGAGAAGGAACTGGGTATACCGATTGTACCTACTGTTGCAGTTAAGAACCAGGGTCTGAAGGAACTGAGGGACAAGCTGGAGGAAGTATTAGCCCTGAAACCTTCCGGTGGACCTTATGCGGAGAACTGTGCCGGCTGTGCAGGTTGCAGCGGCTGTCCCAAGGGATCTGCCATGCTGAGTAATTGGGAAAGAGCAAAGGAGATAGTCTCCGTCTGTGTAAAGGAAACCAATGGTGCCCCAAGCAGGCTGGACAGATTCGGCGATGCGCTGCTGCGCCCCTGGCCGGGTGTCCTGCTTTCTGTTATCATTCTGCTTATGAGCCTGGGTGTGGTAGTAGGTGCCGGAAAGGCCCTGAGAGCCGTATTGCTGCTGCCCCTGGTCAACCAGGGCATTGTACCGCTTTTTGAAAGGTTGTTTTCAAGCATTGCCATGCCGGAGGTATTGAATAATATTCTGATTGGTCAATACGGTATTTTCAGAATAAGCTTTGAATGGATTTTGGCACTGGTCATGCCCTATGTCATCCTGTTCCAGCTGGTCTTCTCCTTCCTGGAGGACAGCGGCATCCTGCCCCGGATGGCCGTCCTCTTTGACAATGTAATGAGCAGGCTGGGCATACAGGGCGGCAGCCTGATTAACATCATGCTGGGATTCGGCTGCGCTGTTCCGGCTATTATCGGTACAAGGGTTGCCACTACCAGAAAAGAAAGGCTGATAGTGACCTCAATAGTATGCTTTGCCGTACCCTGCATCTCCCAAACCGGTGCTTTGTTCTCTCTTCTGGCTGATTACTCCTATTGGCTGCTGCTGGCAGTCTTTTTAACAGGAGCACTGGTCTTTATGCTGATATCCATCCTCACCGGCAGGATGCTTAAGGGGAAGGTGGATCCGCTGGTTATAGAGATACCCAATCTTCTCATACCTGAGCGAAAGGCATATTTTAAGAAGTTCTTTGTGCGGGTGAAGCAGTTTCTGACAGAAGCAGAGGGACCCATGATGGTTGCGGTTGTTTTTGCAGCCCTGCTGGCAGAGACCGGCGCTCTGGCCGGAATCAGCAATTTCCTGAAGCCTTTGGTTTCCGGCTGGCTGGGTCTGCCTCCGGAGGCGTCCATGTCCCTGATACTGGGCATTATACGCCGCGAGATGTCGGTTGCCCCGCTTTTATCCTTGAATCTGAACGGCCTTCAGATGTATGTGGGAGCGGTTGTTTCTTTGATATATGTTCCTTGCCTGTCAGTCTTTGGGATTCTGGCAAAGGAATTCAACTTTAAAGTTGCCTTGTCCATAGTGGCAGGCACGGTCTTTACTGCGCTGACCCTGGGCGGAATAATGAATCATGTGGGCCTGGTTCTGCAAATGGTCTTTTAAGGGGGAGCAGTCAGCTTGAGGATTACACAGTTTACCCAACACATTGAGCTGCTTGCAACAAAAAGCCGGCTTACATTTCATATTACCTCTGCCTACTATCGGATGCTGGTAAAAAGGGAAGCCAGATTGGCAGATATAAGGGAAGGGGACCGGGTGCTCTGCATAGGGGGAGGCATCTGCCCCTATACTGCAATTCTGCTTCACAAGTATACCGGAGCCCATATTACGGTCATAGACAATAACAGAAGCTGTGTGGAAAAAGCCAGGAAATTTGTCAACCGGCTGGGGCTGGATAAAATTAAGATTCTGCCGGGCGACGGCAGGGATATCTGCTGCCATGGATACACTGTAATACACCTGGCAATGCAGATTACGCCAAAGGAGTCCGTTATAAATGAAATACTGAATAAGGCGGAAAAGGGCACTCGTGTATTGGTGCGTAAACCTAAAAAAAGTGTGGGCAGTCTGTATTGCACTATGCCTGAATATGAGAAAAATTTTGCAGCTTGTGTAAAGCACAGCCTGCTCTCCAATGTAGATCAGACCTATGTATGCATTGTTGAGAAGGGGGCTGTCGGATTCCTGTCATGAATACAGCTTCTCCCAAAAGATCCATCCTTAGAGTGCTGCGCCTGAAGAATATTTTCGCCCTTGCAGTTCTGGGGATGGTTGCTTATATCCTGGCAAATACAGATTTCAGGCTGATATGGTTCCATATCCGGGCAGTGCCATTGCCTCTTATGATGCTCCTGCTCTGCCTGCAGCTGATTACCCAGTTTTCCCTGAATCTTCAGTGGTATCGTCTGTGCGGGACACTTAATCTCAAAACGTCTTTCTTCAAATTGCTGGTTATAAACTCGTATGGCATGATAGCCGATGCCGTCACTCCCGGCGAGAAGGTCGGGGGAGAGCTTGTCCGAGTAGTTCAGCTGAAGCGGCTTCTGAATTATTCCACCAATCAATCCACGTCCCTGGTTGCCATTCAAAAATCCATAAGCCTCTTTGCTTTGATCCTTCTTAATATTGCAGCTGTCATGTCGCTGTATGGTGAATTTGATTTTCTTAAGTCAACAGCAGTAAGAATTGCTTTTATTGCAGTTTTAATCTCGTTGGCCCTTTTCCTTCTGTCCCTTATATTCTTCTCTGAAAGACTGAATGTGTTTGTGCAGAGACTGCCTTACAATGGAAAAATTGCCGGATGGATTAAAAACTGGATGCAGGAATTCGCGGAGGACACAAAGGAGATAAGCAGGTCCCCCGGGCGGTGGATCTTTCAGTTGCTGCTGTCCTTTGGGATATGGGCCTTATTCCCGATGAAGCTCTTTATTCTGATATCGGAGTATACTGAAATGAATCTCCTGGTCTTATTTGCAATTACCTTTGTATCCTATTTCGCAGCCATGATTCCCTTGCTGCCCGGAGGCCTGGGCACCTTCGAAGGTACAATGAGCGGAATGCTGCTGGTTTACGGACTGTCTGCAGAAGAAGCTGTGGCTGTAAGCCTGGTTTTTCGGTTTGTGACTTTCTGGTTCGTTGTTCTGTTCAGCGCATTAATTATTCTCTTGTGGAAACTAATATCAATCAGAAGGAAGAGCATTTATGAAGGCCAATAGATTGATCCGTCTTATACCCAATATATTAACCACTGCAAATATGCTGCTTGGTATCCTTGTTCTCTTTATTGTAATTTGTCAAAAAGGAGAAGCTAACCGGCTGGCTTCCTGCATTATGATCCTGATTGCCGTGGGATTGGACTGCCTGGACGGGATGATGGCCAAGTCTTTTAATGCAGAATCTCCACTGGGAAAGCAATTGGATTCCTTTGCAGATTTTGTTTCCTTCGGACTTGCGCCCTTGGCTGTTCTCCTCACGCATAACAGCTTCAGAGATCTTGGCCTGATCATGTATTTATCCGTTTCTTTTTACGCCATTTCCGCTGCTTACAGGCTGGCCAGATTCAATACAGGTGACTTTGCAGACTTCTTTCTTGGCCTGCCCATAACAGCAGCCGGTTTCATCCTCACCTCAACAAATCTGGTTCTGCATTTTTATGCTGTTTCCGGGCGCCCATTTGCCGTCATGCCCGTCATCGTCTTAATTTATATCCTGTCTGTTCTGATGGCAAGCAGGATAAAAATTTACCGGCCTTCTTTCAGGAAAAAAAGGTAAACTATAGCTGTATGTATATGTCTTTTACGGTTATCCATTTGCCATCCACATATGCCGAAGTAAAGATATCCCTCAGATACTTAAGCATTCTTATATTTCGATACACCCTGCATTGAACCTGATTACAGGACCAGTTTGGAGCATCAAAAATAACGATTTCCGCTTCACCATTAGCTGCTTTTTTGTTGTAGCCCTCTGCCGCAAGTTCCTCCCCGGTTCCGAAAAAAGCAGTGTAGCCATTGGATTCACACCATTTGCTTATCAGGCCTTCAAGGTAGGCAGTATCCGGCAGTTCAAGCTCTGACAGATCCACTCCTATATGTTTTACGCTCTTTATAGGTTTTTCGCCTTTAAATGATTCCTTAAAAATCGAATAATAGGCATCTGCTTTGTTTTGTTCGGTAAGAGTGATATCCGGCAGAAGATATCCGTCTGAATCAAATGCAACCCCATACTGGGCCGAATAAGCGTTCATCTTGGCTGTAATGCGCCTTGCCTCCTCACCGGCGGCGACAGTGGGCTGGTAATTGTTTTTCCGGCTGTCGGAAGATATGGAGCAGGGAATAAACCGCACATTATCATCTGTCATGAGCTCTCCATCCACAAAGGTGAAGGTCTGCTGGAAAATGCCGGAATCCTTGTCCTTGGGATTCTTGCTCCCCCCGTAGCAAAAATTGCCAAGGGAATATGCAATGTATTTTCCCTTATATTTATTTATTCCCGACAGAACATGGGGATGGGTTCCGATAACGAGGTCATATCCCCAGTCTATGCATTGGTTGCCGAGCTGTATCTGATAATCATCCATATGGGATATTTTACCTCCCAGTTCACTGCCCCAGTGAATGCAGGCTATCACCAAATCCGCTCCCTGCCGGCGCAGCTTGGCAGCGCCCTCTTTTAGCCATACTTCAACCAGCTTTCCGTCATAGAGCTGGTTTACAGATACAAAGCCTATTTTTATCCCCTTAGTTTCATACATGCCATATATTTCGTCGCATGCATAGGCTATGCCGGCTTTGGTCAGAAGCTCAACTGTATCCTCGTAACCTGCCTGCCCGTAATCATAGGTATGGTTATTGGAGAATGATACTGCTTCAACTGAGCCCTCAGTCAGAATGCCGATGTATTCCGGCCTGCCTTTGTGATTGTAAAGCTTTGGCTGCATGTCTTTGGATCTGGTCAGGGGGCCTTCCAGATTTACAATTGTAAAGTCATCCTTTGAAAAAATGTCATATACCTTTCTGAAAAAGTAGGACTTGCCCATTCTGTCATATACCGCATCAAAGGAATCCTCATAGGACATAGTGCTGTTTACGCCAAGAGTGCAGTCACCTGCGGCTGAAATCGTAACACTGACAATTTCAGGCTCCTTGGTTATCTCAGCATCAGTGTTTTTGCGTATTTCATCTTCAGTATCGGCAGCCGGCATCCCGGGCCCTGCTGTTTCTGAATTGCTGCCCGGATTGGCTGTTTCCTTATTGTTTTCCGAATCAGGAGCAGGAGTATATGTATTGGCAGCTGTCGGTAAACTCTCAGATCCTGTTCCCGGAGCACAGCCGGCAAGTAAATAAATAGCTGCCATAGTCAAAGCTGTCAGTAATATCAGTATCCTCAGATATTTTGCATTTCTTCCGGATTTCATAGCACCTCTCCTTGCTCATTCCCTGTAGCAGATTTGCTCCTACTTAATCCATATCCAATCCAAATTGCGTACTTTAATATACCGGCAAGTGCACCGGCGTATACGGCATATAGATGATTATACCACTAATATCCTCTTTTGAGACTAAGTCATATCAACAAAGAACAAATATTCCTGATACTCTTATTTTTGGGAGATACAAAGCAGGTTCTGCCTGGATTTACTTTCCAAATATACTGAATTGCCTTTTCATATACAGCATTAAATACAGAAAACCCGCTTAAACAGCGGGTTTTCCGGTAAATTTTGGCGGAGAAGGAGGGATTTGAACCCTCGCGCCGGTAACCCGACCTACGCCCTTAGCAGGGGCGCCCCTTCGGCCAACTTGGGTACTTCTCCGTATTGGACGTTAAAATGGCGGAGAGAGAGGGATTCGAACCCCCGGCACCTTTCGGTGTCACTGGTTTTCAAGACCAGCTCCATAAACCACTCGGACATCTCTCCATATAGCCCAGTCTGACGAGCTGGCACTAATACAGTATAGCAAATCAGAAAACTCATGTCAACAGGATTCATTTCTGTTCCTTCTGTAATTTTCCGGATGTTTTGCCAAATGGCAGCTTGTCTGGGAAAGGACGAGGCAGAGAGGATCTACCTGGCTATCCTCTCTGCGCCTCCCATATAGGGCCTTAATTTTTCAGGTATAACAACCGAGCCGTCTTCCTGTTGATAGTTTTCCAGGATAGCGGCAACTGTACGTCCCACAGCAACACCTGAGCCATTCAATGTATGAACAAACTGGGGTTTGCCTTTTACGCCCTCCCTGAACCTTATATCCGCACGTCTTGCCTGAAAGTCTTCAAAATTACTGCAGGATGAAATCTCCACATATTTTTGGTAGCTGGGCATCCATACCTCCAGATCATATGTCTTTGCAGATGAGAATCCCAAATCACCGGTACACAGCAGCGATACACGGTAGGGCAGGCCTAATTCTTTCAGTACATCCTCTGCATCCTGGACAAGCGTTTCCAGTTCTTCATAGGAATGCTCGGGTTTCGAAAATTTAACCAGCTCCACCTTGTTAAACTGATGCTGGCGGATGAGTCCCCTTGTATCCCTTCCTGCCGAGCCCGCTTCAGCACGAAAACAGGCACTGTAGGCACAGTACTTCATGGGGAGCATATCCTCGTTTATTATCTCCTCGCGAAACATATTGGTTACGGGAACCTCTGCAGTGGGAATGAGAAAATACTCAGTGCCGGCTACCCTGAAGGCATCTTCTTCGAACTTGGGCAATTGCCCTGTTCCCTCCATGCTGTGCCTGTGGACCATAAAAGGCGGAAATATTTCAGTATAACCATGCTTCTGCACATGGAGATCCAGCATAAAGTTGAAGAGGGCACGCTCCAGGCGGGCACCCAGCCCCTTATAGAAGGTAAAGCGGCTGCCAGTCACCTTTGCTGCAGTGCTGAAATCCAGGATATCCAGTTCTTCCCCGATATCCCAGTGGGCTTTGGGGGTAAAGCTGAATTCGGCAGGCTGGCCCCAACGCCTTATTTCCCTGTTATCAGCATCACATGTCCCCGCAGGCACGGATTCATGAGGGATATTGGGCAGGGTAAGCAGAATCTCTCTCAGCTTTTTGTCAACATCCCTTACCTTATCATCCAGTTCCTTAATAACGGCTGACACCTTCCCCATTTCAGCAATCAGGTCAGCTGCATCCTTTTTGTCTCTCTTCAGGCGGGCGATTTCCTGGGAAACATTGTTCCGCTTATTTTTCAATTGCTCAACTTCCTGTATTATGGCCCTTCTTTCCTGATCCAGAGCCAGAAAATCATCCAGACTTATCTGAGAATTCCTTTTTGCCAGAGCCTCGCTGACAGCCTCAGGATTGGAACGAATCAATCTGGCATCCAACATAAAAAATACACCTCCAAAATAATAAAAAAACCCGCCCCATCAGGGACGAGTCCTGTAACCCGCGTTGCCACCCCGGTTGAGGATTGCTCCTCCACCTTAAGTCGGTATAACGGTCCGCTCCGGTGATGCCTACTGCATTTTTCGACATACAGCTCCGGGATGGATTCGGAAGGTCCATCTGCCGATTCCCACCATACATCGGCTCTCTGAAAGATGGGGCTGCTTCTTACTGCTTCCCTTCACAGCTTTGATAATTATTATACACCATACGTCCGAATATGCAACTATTATTTCATTTAACGCAGGGAATATGCAAACTTACATGCACTCATACACCTTTTATGAATACAGTTTTGTCGGAATGACGGCTGTATAAACTCAGGAAGGCAGGAAATAATATGAATAATAAGGAAGCAACCCTAATTCCCGGAAGGAGAATCTGCATGAACAAATTGGATGTCCTGGCCCAGATAGGAGACATGAAGGAAATCGAGTATCGGAACACACTGGCAATAACCAGCATAATCGAGCTCTTGCTGGAAAAAGGCATTGTCAGCCGTGAGGACATATCCAGAAAGGCTGAAGAACTTGACAAGTTTGCTTTCCTGAAAACCGGTGAAATCTGAAGTCTTATGTCAATCCAGTAAATAACCCTTCTGTTTCAAAGCCTCCTCAATCCGGTTTAATACGTCTATGGAATCGGCTTCTATTGTATGCAGATGCACTCCTTCAGTCAGGGCTGACAGGGGCTCCGCTTCTTCCTTTCGCATGGCGGCAAGATAAGAACTCACTTCATTTCGTGTTGCCAGCATCAGTCTGGCCTTAAATTCACCATAAACCGGATGCTCAACCATTACATCAAGTATTTTCCCCCCCAAATCCACGATCAGATACAACTCATCTCCTATTTCTTCCTGACCGTGTTTTACGGCAATTACCCGGGTCAGCCCATGCTGCTGACCGGTGCGGGGCATAATATAACCCTGGGGCGTGGCAATGATATCCAGTCCTGCTGCCCGAAGAATGGCAATGTCCTGAACAATAATTTGTCTGCTGACATTATACAGCTTGGCAAGGTAGGCTCCCGTAAGGGGTGAACTGCTTCGCTCTATTAAAGCCGCTATTTTTTCCCTTCGCTGCTCTGATGTCATACAAACACCTCCCCACAGTCTTTTCTTTTATTATAAAGGCAGGCAGCCGGAATGTGAAGAGCCTGCTGCGCTCTTGTCTGCCCCAATATGTATAAAAATTCCATATCCGGTGAAAATGAGTATCACAAAGGATGAATGCAGAAACGAGGCTGATTAGAGATGAAACTAAGAAGAGTCCTGCTGTTGTCCCTGCTGCTTGCATGGAGCTTCATTATATTGACAGGCCTTGGCATTGCAGTATTATTATTCATAAATACTCCTGAAAATCAGCCGGATATTTCGGAAGCAGAGCCGGATTTTCCTGAAATTGAGACAGTAACAGACGATCCGGATATAATGGATATACAAACCAATGATATTCTAACTGATATTAAGCCAATTTCAAATGCCTATGTGCGGGAAATTCCTCTTCCACTGACATCAGAAATGGAAGAACGTCTGGAGCAGTTTCGCAAGAATGCCAGGCTTTTGCATGAAGAATATCCGGAACATTTTCTGATATCCCTGCCTGCAACAGAAAAAACAGCGGCTCTTACCTTCGATGACGGCCCCGACAACAGCTCTACACCGGAGATAGTGGAAATATTAAACACTTACCGTGTACCCGCTACATTCTTCCTGATAGGCCGGCAGATGGAAAATAATATGGACACAATACAATACTTAATTGACAGCGGTCATACTTTGGCCAATCACAGCTGGAGTCATGTAAGACCCACCGATGCAGCCATAGAAGAGATGATGAATGAGGTCGGCAGAGCACAGGAAAAGCTGGATGCTGTAGATGCCGGCAACAAATTGTTTCGTCCTCCCTATGGACTGGTAAACAGAACGCAGATGCCTGCACTAATAGATGCAGGATATCAGGTTATAGGCTGGTCCGTTGATTCCATGGATTGGTACTTTGACAAGCCGGAGGATATCGTCACCTGTGTAGTGGAGAATATTCATCCCGGAGCCATAGTTTTATTGCACAGCTCCGGCGGCCCGGCAAACCGGAAGGCAACAATTGAAGCCCTGCCTCTTATCATTGAAACACTGCTTGAACAGGGGTATCGCTTTGTTGCCCTAAAATAAGGAGGAAATTGCCTATACATCAATTCTGGCCAGCATCTGACTCATTGTTTCCATGGTCCTTTGCAGCTTTTGCAGCTCTGAATCGGAAAAACCGGACAGGGACTTTTCAATTTGCTTTATGCTTTTTGCAACATACCCCTCAAGGTAGGATTTTGCCTGTGAAGTAAGGCTGATCATTACCACGCGGCGATCAGAGTCATCATAGACTCTCTTAATAAACCCCTTCTCCACCAGCTTGTTTATAAGTCTTGTTGCCTGCTGTTTCTGTATGCCAAAAATATCAGCAAAATCAGTCATTTTCATGTCGCCCAAATAATTGACGGCTGAAATCGCAAAGAACTCCGAATAAGTCAAATCAGACTTATAGGTTTGCTCCAATTGCTTTATAACCTTTTCTATTACCAGCAAAGAGAAATTTATTGTCTGTTGAAGAAATTGCTCTGTGATGCTCATCTTAAATCCTCATTTCATTGACAAGATTTATTAACTATGTTAAAATATAGTCAATATATGTTTACTATCACCTCATGTGCATATTTCCTTTATTATGACCATTATAGCAAGTATTATATATAAAATAAAATGAAAATGAAAGAGGGTATGATTATGTCTGACAAAAAGAGAAAAAGAATTGCACGGCTTATTAAATGGAATCGCTGGGCCAAACTCAGCAAAATGCTGCAAAAAGGCGATGCGGAAACCAGAATAGCCATTGCAGCAGAATTCGCCGGCTCAAATGATGACCACGCCTATAATAATCTTATCCTGCTGCTCAAGGACAGCGATGACAAGGTAGTTGAACAGGCGATCAAATCCCTGGGAGAGCTGGGACATGAAAGGGCAAAAGTGCATCTTCAGAATATGTTATCCAACCTGCCTGAAGAAAAGAAAGCCCTGGCTGATGTGATTAAGGAGTCTATTGCCCAAATTAACAAGGCAATATCACAGGAAGGATAAGTCAAATTTAACAGCTTCCTGGTATGTTTACCGTAAAATAAAACGATAAAGACAGAGGCAGGCTGTAATCCCGCTATAAGGAATACAGCCTGCCTGTTTATTGTTCTTAAGGGTATAATATGTAGAATATAATTGGTTTTTTTATTGACCAGCCGGGCTGCTTTTTCATTAAGTATACTTCTATTTCTCCACCGCAACTACTGCTGTTCTTGGAGGGACAATAATGCTGGAATCCGTCACCCATTCGCCCCCCACAGCCTTCCATCTGCTCACTCTGCCGGTACTCAGCTCTGCAGATACAGTCAGCGGATCATTTTGATTGAAGTTGGTTATAACTACCGCCAGATTGCCTTCATCTGATTTAAACACCGAATAGTATTCATAGGGCTTTCCTTCTGAATCATATACCTTAGCGCCGTCTCTTTCCATAAACTCCCCATACCATGTGTATTCGCTGGTTTCCTCGCGAAGCTGCTGCATCTGCATGCCATATTCCATTGTCAGTGGGAAATCAGATGGCTTTCCTTTAAAGAAATACGGCTCATAACTAACTACATAATTACACATCAGGCATTTATTCAATACTTCCCTGTCATCAAAGCCGATTACTGCAATCATGTACAAAGGGGTATTCTTCGGTCTCGTGTATCTTTTAAGCGGAATAGCATCGCGGCTGCCTACGCGGAAATAACTCATGTCAAATTCCTGGAATTGCATATCATAACTGCATTCCCCGCTAATCAGAAAGTCATCGGGAGCTATTTCCCTTAACTCCTTTATAAATTGATTGTCCGCGGAATAAATATACTCACCTTTCCGGTGTCCATGACTCTCATTAAAACATAAGTTGGCACTTCCATGATGCTGTGATTCGTCTATAAGTACACCTGCCGCTCCAAGATCAACTGCCTTTTTGAACTCATTCAGATAGATTTTTCTCAGTTCTTCAGACAATGTACACATGGATACAAAGCGCTTGGTATTGACATCAGCCAGCTGGGTCATTGTCTGGTATTGATAGCCGCCATGGGGATAATAATTACCGTTAAAATCTGTTGCAGCATACTTATACAGTTCATTTTTGAACCATTCAGTTGAAGTATCTGCCCAGGTAAATTTATAAAACAGAATTACTTTTACACCTATTTCATGACACCTTGCAATAGCTTCCTTAAGCTCGTCAAAGGTACCCAGACGGGGATCAGGATCATGGGAAGGATTCCCCTGATCCTGTCCGCCCTTATTCCAGCCAACAAGCTGTATAGCCGATATACCATATTTCCTGCACTCTTCAGCTACCTTTGGAAGCTCAGTAAAGCGCATTCTTAATTCATCTTCGGGAGAATTGATATGAAGCTGCAGCCAGCTGTGAGGCCGCTTTACCCATTTAGCTGCAGCAGGCTTTTTCCACTGCCATAAATTGTCCCGCTGCCTTCTATATACGTCCACACCTTTTTTCCAGTCCCCTTTATAAGCCTCTATGTGCACCGGCGTCAAGTCCATGCTCTCTCCGCTCTGAATAAAGGGAAGATGCACCAGATCGAATGGCAGGAACACCTCTTTCCCGCTTATAAAGTCACCCTTGGGAACTTCACCGGTATCATCTGTGACAAAGCCGGGATATAAGCGGAATCTGAGCAGCATCAGCTGGCCAAGATTCTGATATGGTGCAAGGTATATTCCCCTGTCATCCTCTGATCTGATCAGGAAATAGGGTGTATTGGCAGGTGTGCCGTTCAGCACCAGGCTGGGTATATCAATACCCCAATAGCCCTTGTTATTAGTAAAGTTGGGGAGGACATTTATAGTCGTGGGATTGCTGTATCCTTCAAAAAATGTGCTGATAGCTCCGGAGTCATCCGGCCTCAGGTCACCCACTATAGGGCTGCAGACATTTTCAACTACACTGTCTTCTTCATTATTTACTACTCTTGTTCTCCAGACGATGGCCTCGCCAACCGCTTCAACTGTAATAAAAACCTGTACGTCATGCACTCCCCCGTATTCAGAAGTCAGGTCCTTCCAGGACATTTCCGCCTTCCTGCCGTCTTCTGATACTCTCAGGCTGTGAAGTCTCTGCTTATAACCATGCACCGGATTGTTTCTTCTTGTCTTTAGAGGGATAAGAAGTTCCCAATTCCGTCCAAGGTGAGGCCTGTCCAGAACACTCCACTCATTGTCTAAAACACTCATTCCCACAAGGTTGCCGTATTGCTTTTCAAAGGTAAGTTCTACTGTACTGCTCTTAATTTTAAACGTATCCATCTTATCATCCTCTGCCTATCTCAGCCAAACCTTTTTGCCTGTTCTGGAACTTTCTATTGCTGCAAAAACCATTTCAATGCTCTTGATGTTGTCTGTGCAAATTGTTTCAGCCTCATAACCCTCTTTCAGTGCCTTAAACATTGCCTCAAGGCAGGCAGGATGGTTTTCCAGCTCGGATTCCCATGTAAAAGCGGGTTCAACTTTAACAAATTCACCATTTCTTAGTATTTCTGCCTTCGCTTCCAATCCGCCGTCCCAAAGTGCGGTGCCATTGCTTCCTATTGCCCTCCAGTTGCAGTTCCAGCTGGTGTTAAATCCCGGCGCAGCCCATGAGCCGTGATAGGAAAACACTGCACCGTTGCTCATCTCAAAGATAACAACCGCAGAAATATCGCCTTTGTAATGTGACCAGCTGGGATTATACTCATGGCAGTAAACACTTACTGCGTCAGCACCGGATAAGAAACGGGCCTCGTCAAAAGAGTGAATAGCCATATCCAGAATCAATGGGCTTTCCATTTCCGCTCTGAAGCCGCTGAAATTGGGATTGAGAAAGAAATCTGCATGCAGAGTACCCAGATTTCCGATTACTTCAGGCGAAAGCAGCTCTTTATAGGCACGGATTCCCCTGTTATACCTGTAGTTCTGCATAATAGAGTAAGTACGGCCTGTTTCCTTAGCAACAGCAACCATCTTCCTGGCATGTTCAAGGCTGGAAGACATGGGTTTCTCACCAAACACATCACAGCCTGCTTTCAAAGCAGTGGTTACAGTCTCATAGTGAGCATCCGGTATAGTAGTATCAAATACTAAATTGATACCCAGCCTCTCAATAATATCCTTGTCCAGTTTACCGGCAACTTCACAGGATAGGTTCTTACTGTTTTTCATTTGATCAGCGGCATCAATGTTAATATCCACCAAAAGCATGATATCAACATCGTCCCGCGTCAGGGCATAATCCACCCAGACTCCTGCGGCCCAGCCGCATCCTACTACAGCAACTTTGAACTTTTTCATTAGTATCTCCCCCATTATTAATC
>DUOA01000033.1 GCA_012839095.1 Clostridiales bacterium | reverse complement strand
TTGCTGAACAGGGGCCCCACAATGATTTTGGCCTTTTCCTCCAGCAGGTATTCGGGTATCCGGTAGCCTTCAGTACAGTGCTCAATGGTGACATCTAAATCAAATTCCCTGGCGATCCGAAGGGCAGTAAGAATATCATCAGCCCTGTGGGCATGGGCCTTCATAGGAATTTCCCGGTTCAGCACTTTGACCAGGGCTTCCATCTTCAGATCCCGCTCCGGCATTTTGTCCGGATCAGTCTTTCCCTTCTCCAGTTTCTTCTTGTATTCCTGGGCTCTGATCAGGGCAGAGCGCAGTATGGCAGCAGTTGCCATGCGGGTGCTGGGAGCTTTCTGCTTTCCGTGATATACCCGTTTGGGATTCTCGCCGAGAGCTGCCTTTACTGCGACAGGTGCTTTGATAATCATATCATCCACCCGTCTTCCGTAGGTCTTCAAAGCAGCAAACTGGCCTCCAATAACATTGGCGCTGCCGGGACCGGTAACAACGGTGGTTACCCCATGTTCCCTGGCCTCCTGAAAACAATAGTCCTCCGGATTGATTGCGTCTATGGCACGCAGCTCGGGTGTTACCGGATCCGTCATCTCATTGCCGTCAGCTCCCTCGAAGCCCATGCCGTCTTCCCACATGCCAATATGGCAGTGAGGATCCACCATTCCCGGCATAACCCACATCCCGCCGGCGTCAATCACCTCTGTGCCCTCCGGACAGGACAGATTCTCCCCGATATCCCTGATAATTTTCCCGTCAGTCAGGATATCGCCCTTATCATAGCTTTTTCCAGCCATGGTCAAAATCTTACCGTTCTTAATCAGC
The DNA here is from genome assembly GCA_012839095.1 of Clostridiales bacterium. Lineage (GTDB taxonomy): Bacteria > Bacillota > Clostridia > Caldicoprobacterales > DTU083 > DUOA01. Next base: position 5,279 of record DUOA01000033.1, on the reverse strand, counting down.
AGCACTGCTACTACCCCCTGTATTTGGAAATATCATTAATTAATCTCACTTAACCTGGCTGAGAAGCTCCTCTACAGCCTGCCGAATCTCATCGATGGGCACCAGCTTCTTAATCTTCTTGTCCCGAGTTACAATTTCCACCTGGCCGCCCGAAACATTCCGCTTACTGAGAATGATACGTACAGGTGCACCCAGCAGATCAGCATCGGCAAACTGTACGCCGGCAGACTCGCCCCGGTCATCCAGCAGCACTTCCCAATCCTTTTTCAGGGTTTCATAAAGCTCAGAGGCCAATCCCCATACCTCAGGCTGGGACTGGTTCAGCACGCAGATATGAATCAGCCAGGGGGCAACGGCCTTGGGCCAAATGGGCCCGTATTCGTCATGGTTGTCTTCAATGATACAAGCCAGCAGACGACCAACTCCGATACCGTAGCAGCCCATAGTAGGAGTCTGAAGCTTTCCCTTTTCATCCAGATATTGCATGCCCATGCTCCCGGAATAGTAAGTCCCCAGCTGGAATATGTTGCCTATCTCAATCCCTCTGCTTACCTTCAGGGGACTCCCGCAATGAACGCAGGCATCGCCTTCATTTACCTTTGCCACATCCACAAACCTGTCGATTTTCATGTCCCTGGACACATTAAGGCCGGTCAGATGGTAATCAGTTTTATTGGCACCGCAGGCCAGATTGCTTTCCCCTTCCAGTGATCTGTCATAAATGATCTCTATATTTTCGGCATTGAGGTTATATGGCCCGATATAGCCAAAGCATAAATCCACCCCGTCATGCTCGGTCAGGGGAAATGCTTCCGTGCCCAGGATCTTTCTGAGCTTGGTTTCATTAACCTGCAGATCTCCCCGCAGGAAGACCAGTACAGGCTTCTCATTGTCTCTGCGGAAAAAAGCCGCTGCCTTCAGTGTCCGGGATTTCTCCCTATTCAGGAATTCGGCCAGGGCTTCAATATCCATGACACCCGGGGTATGCACTTCCCGGATCTCCTCTTCCTGCGCTTCTTCTTTCCGGATATTGGACACTGCCACCTCCATATTGGATTTATAGTCGCATCCCTGGCAGTATACGATGGTGTCCTCACCGCCGTCGGAAAGATACATGAATTCATGAGCAATCCTGCCGCCCATCATTCCGCTGTCCGATTGGATTGATATGACCTTTGACAGGCCTGCCCGCTCGAATATCCGGTAATAGGCTTCCATAGCCCTTTGATAGTATTCCTCCAGATCCTCCTGGGAGGTATGGAAGGAATAAGCATCCTTCATGGTAAACTCCCGCACCCGGATAAGACCGCCCCGGGCCCTGGGCTCGTCCCTGAATTTGGTTTGAATCTGATATATGACAAAGGGATACCTCGAATATGAATGGGCCTCGCCGCGGGCCAGATGAACGGCAGCCTCCTCGTGAGTCATGCCCAGCACCATGTCCCGTCCGTTTCGATCCTTGAAACGCACCAGCTCGCTGCCTACAGAATCAAAGCGGCCGGATTCCTGCCACAGTTCCGCAGGCAGAACAACAGGGAACAATACCTCCTGACCGTCTATTGCATCCATTTCCTCCCGGATGATCTTCTCAATCTTCTGGCTTACCTTTACTGCAGGCGGAAGCAGAGAAAAGATGCCGTTGGACACCTGTCTGACATAACCCCCCCGCAGCATGAAAATGTGGCTGGCCATAAAGGCTTCGGCAGGCTTTTCCTTGAATCTTTCTCCCAGCAGCTTGCTTAACAACATAAAATTTTACTCCTTTCATATGTCAACCTATGTATAACTGTCATTATTATAATCCGGCTATGGTCTTAATAACCAGCAGCAGGATAATATGGATCGGATAAAAGCCGTATTGTACCCATCTTTTCAAGGGAAAGTCCTCCCTTTCCAATACCGGTATAAGAAAGGAAGATGCCGCTGAAAGCAGCTGGATTTCATGCAGCCGGTATATCAGAACACCCCCCAGGGACAAGAGGCCCTGATAGAGGGGCAGATAATTATCATCCTTATAATAATAAAACACCATGATGGTCAATACGCCATAAATACCGTACTCGAAATTCAGAAAATGGACCAGGGCCAGAATGCTCAGAAGTCCGGCTATTTTCAGCGGCTTACTCCTTAAATCCATCAGCCGCAATGCCAGCAGCCCGGACAGCAGGGTAAAGCAGACATTCCAGTATTCCGTCCGGAAAAGAAGATAGTAAGGCAGTTGGGTGACCAGGGCAATAATCAGAAGCCTGGCTGCATACCGCTTCCAGTTTCGCGTTCGCCTGCTGCCCATGGCAATTCCCCAGGCAAAGAGCGGAAAGGAAAGCCTCCCGATTATGCGCAGCCACAGGGCACCTGGGAAAAAGACAGCTCCGATATGGTCGATCAGCATGGCGGCCATGGCTATGAGCTTAATCATGGGCTGTCTTAAGCCTCCTTCCCCGGCAGTCGGCAGTCTGTCGGCAGTTTTTATTATTTATTCTACAGTATATCACATTTTGAGCCCGTATTCAGTCTGTCTTATACTTAGATAATAATAGTTAATGAAAGGAATTTTGTCAATTGACTCGGGCCTGCAAAAAATGTGTAAAAAAGCCGGAAGCAAAAACTCGGCTTCCAGCTGAAAAATACGATAGTACTAAATTTACTGCCCTGTTTACAGGCTGTCGCCAAAATCTTCCCGGAATTTTTTCACAAGGACATCCGGCCAGTCGGTAACCGGAGCCAGCCTTCCGAAGAAGAAGCGCAGCACCTTAGGTTCCTCCACAAAGGTCAGGCCTCCGATAAGCTTCCTGTTCTCATACAGCCAGGCCAATCGATCCACGGCATAGTCGACCTGGGACAAGGTAAACACCCTGCGGGGCAAAGCCAGCCGCACCAGTTCCATATTGGACAGGGTCTCGCTTCCGTCTTCATTCCTTTGTTCGGACATGGTTCCCCTCTCCATGCCCCTGACACCGCTGGCAATATAGATAGCTGCTGCCAGCGCGCCTGCCGGATACTGCTCCTGGGGAATATGATCCACAAAAGCCATGGCATCGACATGACAGCCCAGTCCTCCGGGAGGGGTAACAACCGGAATTCCCAGTTTCTCCAGCTTTTCCGCCATATACTTTATGAAAAGCGGCCCCTGATTAATCATCTCTTCATCCATAGTCTCTTCCAGACCTACCGTCAGAGCCTCCATCTCCCTTACTGACATACCGCCGTAGGTCAGAAATCCCTCATATAGGGGAACAAACTCCCTCATTTTGTCTGCCAGATCGGCTCTGTCGGTACAGATACCGCCTCCCCGGGCACATCCCAGCTTCCTGGCTGAAAAATAGATGATGTCGCAGAGCTCTGCCATGGCACGGGTTATCTCCCGGATGCTCATGCCGCGGCAGCTTTCCTCCCGCTGCTTGATAAAGTACAGGTTGTCAGCCAGCAGACTGGCATCCAGTACCAGCATAATATCATACTCATCGCATACCCTGCGGACCTGGCGCAGATTCTCCAGGGAGAAGGGCTGGCCGCCAATCAGGTTGGTTCCTGCTTCCATTCGCACAAAGGGAATGTTCTCTGCACCTGTTTCCTTAATAAGTGCAACCAGCCTGTCTATATCCATATTGCCCTTAAATGGATGATTGCTGGTGATTCTCAGCGCTTCATCAGTAAACACCTCTTCCACCCGGCCGCCGTTCAGGGTGATATGGGACTTGGTGGTGGTAAAATGATAGTTCATGGGCACAACTGAACCCGGCTTCACAAAGACCCTGGATATTATGTTCTCGCAGGCCCGACCCTGGTGAGCCGGAAGAAAATACTCGGTTCCAAAGAGCTCCTGAAGCTTGGCTTCCAGTTTGTAAAAGGTCTCTGAACCGGCATAGCTGTCATCAGCCTTCATCATGGCTGCCAGCTGAAGGTCGCTCATAGCATTGACGCCGCTGTCGGTTAGCATGTCCAGGTAAACATCGCGGTTTCTCAGCAGGAATGTATTGAAGCCTGCTTCCGCCATGGCCTGCTTCCGCTCTTCCAACGGAATCAGATTCAGTTTTTGTATGATCCGCACCTTGTGCATTTCAAGAGGAAGACTTTCCCCCTTGAAAAATTTGATTTGAGACATGTTTCCATTCCCCCATTCCTGTTAGTAAATATTTTCTATGAGCGGGTATGGAGCAGGATATGAAAAAACCGCACTCTTAAGGTGCGGTTAGAATGCAATATTGACCCTGCCGCCCTGCCGTACTACAAGAAAAAATCAGTTAAAACCCTACTCATTCTACAAATTCTACAAATTCTATTATAGCTTAAATCAGGGCAGAAGTAAAGGATTTATAAAACAAGGTTTTTTTCTATGCCTTCCATCCAGGAAACAACATTGTCAAAGGCAATCTCCGCTCTTCTTTCCAGGGCTTCTTTGGTAGCAAAGGCAACATGGGGCGTTAAAACTGCATTCTTTGCCTTTAGCAGCGGGTGGTCTGGTGAAATCGGCGGTTCTGTCTCAAATACATCGATGCCTGCACCGGCTATTCGTCCTTCATTCAGGGCATCCGCCAAGGCATTACTGTCAACAACAGGGCCTCTTGCGGTATTGATAAGAATGCTGCCTTCTTTCATCAGGGACAGCCTTTCCCTGTTAATAAGGGATTCGGTATGCTTATTCAGCGGAACGTGCAGCGTTACGATATCACTCTTTGTCAGCAGTTCATCAAGGCTTACATATTCAAGGCCTATATTTTCAGCTTCCTCCTTCATAGTGCGGCTGTATGCCAGAAGCTTGCAGCCAAAAGCGCGGCCGATTTCCGCCACTTTCATTCCTATGGCTCCCGTTCCAATGATTCCCAGCGTCTTTCCGCATAAATCATGCCCGATTAATCCGTCTTTGGTTTTGCCTTCCCTGACTGCAGAATGGCATTTTACTATGTTTCGAAGCACTGCTATCATAAGCCCGAAAGCAAGTTCTGCCACCGAGGATGTGGAATACCCGGCTGCATTTCTTACCTGTATACCCATCTTTCTGCAGGCATCCATGCCTATATGGTCAACTCCGGTGAATGCCACTGATATAAGCTTTAAATTTTTACATTCTTCAACGACTTCATCGGGAAAGGGCAGATTGCTGAGGATCACAACATCAGCATCAGCCGCCCTTCTTGCCAGCTCAGATTGATTAACCGGCTTGTCTCCGTACATTATAAATTCATGTCCGCCTTCTTCAATCGTCTTTCCCAGTGAAACAATAATCTCATCCGCTGCACCCAATGGTTCCAATAAAACAATACGCATAGGCAGACTCTCCT
>DUOA01000032.1 GCA_012839095.1 Clostridiales bacterium | reverse complement strand
GGCGGCTGCTCAGTGAAGAGCAGAAGAGCTCCAGCTCCCTGGTTTTGGCCAGGTTGTTTTCAATAGTCTCCAGCTGATTATACAGCATGCTTTCCAGGTTCTTATTGTTTGCCCCTCTCATCAGCTGCCTGTATTTTCTGATTATTTTACTTGTTCGTCGATAGTTTAAAATGACAAGCAATAAGGATACTGCCGACAAAAAGACTGCAATCAAAAGAATCTCTGCGGAGTATGTCCGCATAAGGTCAAATAAAATACTCATAAAACCTCCCTGTCAGTTATTACCGATTACTGTCATGGAAAGAGGTAACATCCCAAATGAAACCGGCGTATCCATGGCATATTCACCATCAACATTGACAGCCAGGGATTCCTTGGATAAAATATGTACCTCCCTGCACTGGTAGGTTGATATATATGGCAGACTCAGGTGCTCGCCCTTTATGAATTTTTTCAGAAGAAGCGGGATTTTATAACGGGGAACAGGCTTTATTAATATTACATCCAATAATCCGTCTGTAATTGAGCCCTTGGGGTTTATCATCATCCCGCCTCCATAACAAATCCCGTTGCATATTGCAGTCAAAAATGCCCTGGTTTTTATCTTTCTGCCGTCCAGGATCAGCTCGATTTCCTTTGATTTGTAAGTTATAAACTTTGCAAATACAGACAGGACATAGGCGGCTTTTCCTTTCACAAACCGCTTGATTCGATGAAGGTCACGGATTATCTCGGCATCAAAGCCAATGCTGGCAATATTGAGGAAAGCCCGGCCGTTGAATCTCACCATATCTATCTGCTTTGGTGGTTTTTCTGCTATTATCCGCAGGGATTCCTTGATTTTGGAAAAGCCGACGGGAATATTCAGTGCCCTGGCAAAATCATTGCCGCTGCCAAGAGGAATGACTCCCAGAGGGGTATTGGATCCATTTAACCCGTTGGTAACCTCCAGAACGGTTCCATCCCCGCCTACTGCTATTACGGCATTATAGCCGGTACTTTGTTTCCGGGCAATTTCAGTGGCCTCGCCCGGTCCCTTGGTTTCCAGGATAGTACACTCCACTCCCAGCTTGTTGAAATAGTTTTCAATATATGGGATGGCCTTTCTTGTATTACCCTTTCCGGCAATGGGGTTTACAATAAATAACAATTTCATGCTGCTTTCTCCCTGGTTTTCTTTGGTAAGATGTTGCTGATTTGTTTAGTAAGACAAGCTATCCTTATCTGAACAGATAGCCTCTGCTTCTTGCTTTTCTTCTTCTGCGGCTTATAACTATCATCAATATGATAAGAACTGCCAGAACTCCGAGAAAGAAGACTTCCACCGATACTTCATAATCTCCGATGACTATGCTTGTAATCAATTCATCGTCTTTTTTATCTTTGTCCTCCGGCTCCGGAAGGGGATTGTTATCCGCCGGGGGAGTTGGTTCGGGAGACGGTGTGGGAGGAGGTGTCAGCCTGGTAAGCTCCTCTTCCATCCACATCAGAAACATTTCATTGCCCATAATGTACTTCTTTGCTGAATCCAGGTATTCATACAGGGCGGCTCCATCTGTCAGCAGGGATTCCATATGATGAAACTTGTCATAGATTATCTTGTTCTTAAAGGTACCTTCAAGCTCTCCGAAGACAGGCTTATCCTCCAGCCGGGTAAACAGCTCCATTGCCTCATTGGCCTGCAGCAGGTTCTGACGGGCCAAAGCCTCAATATACAAAAGCTCGTTATTCAAAAAGGTTTCGCCCTGGGTTTCAATATAACTTTCAACAAGGCTTATGGCTGTATCATAGGCTTTATTGGAAAAGGCCCTGATTATGGAAGCAATTGCCTTGTCTCCGGCTGCCTGAATTGTAAGGTATTCAGCTGCCAATTGCTCAATGTGGCGGAAGTTTACCTGTATATATTCAGGCGGGCGGGTACCGCTGTATTTCCAGGAAATCCGGCTTTTATTATCATAGCTGTGGGGCAGAACAGTTGGGTTGGGCTCAAATATATAAGGGGGGGCATCTCCCAGATCTGCTGTGATCTCTACGTTTTGAGGCAGGGCAGCCCAGCTTTTGAGAAAGCTTAGGGGTATGAATAAGCTTTTTGTTCCGTTTTCTGATTTTTGGATTTCAGTTTCATAATGAATCTCAATGACCTGATACTGATCGGGGTCAAGCTTTATTGTCCATGTTGACCATCTGGCAGGCAGATCGACAATATCTGTCTCTTCGGGCTTGGTACGGTCCCGGCGATTGGACAGACGCTGTCTGACTCCGTCCATCACAACCTGCGGATTGTCTATCTTGACGGTGTTTTGATTTACATGCGAAGGCAGCCCCAGCATCAGGCTGGCCTGAGTTTCATCATCGGCGTTTTTGATGATAAGGGATGCAGTGGTATAAGCAATATCGGACTCCACCCTTATATGAGCCTTGTAGGAGATAACTTGCACGGTTTCTTCCTCATGCACCTGGGCAGAAGAAGACACCCTGGCCAAAGAAAAAGGTGCAGCCAGTGCCGTCGTGGGAACAGCTAAAAATAAAAGAGAAAGCAGCAGCAATATATATTTTTTCATTCCATCCCTGCCTTCCTTCACAATGGGATACATGAATATAAAAATGCACACAATTACAGGCAAATTATAATCAATTACATTAAATAAAGTTTATCACACTACATAGGAAAGGACAAGACAGTGGATATTACCAAATTATAAAAACTGTAGAATTGTCGAAAGATAAGTTATTACTCAGTCTGGTGTAGACTGGAAAATTCGGGGAATAAATTGGGAAATAAAGGATTATATGATAGGAGGTGGAATTTATTCTTTGTATATACGGATATATGCTTTCTTACCGGGCAGATGGAGGAATGTTGATGACCATGGAAAAAAAGCTTTATGAAAATGGCAAAGTTCCCGTCAGCTTACTATTTTTAAGCAGGATAGGCGTACTCTTGTTTACTTCTCTTATTATCCTGAAAACAGAAGCCCCGCTTCAGCGCCATTTGGAAGTAATACTGCTTGGCTTTTTGCTTTATCAGATGCTGGCGGCCTGCATACATTGGCCTGCCATGAGAATTCCGGCTGCCCGTTTATTGTTTTCAATGGCTGATCTGCTGGTTGCCTGGGCTGTTGTGTGGATGACCGGCGGTATGGCAAGTCCGCTTATCCCCTGTATTTTCATACCTGTTTTATATCTGCATATTACTGAAGGATGGAAGGGTCTGGCAGGCAGCATACTGGTTTTGCTGTCTTGTGCGGCTGTTTATTTCCTGGTTCCAAAGAGCAGCATAATTCTGCAGATAGATAAGATAGCAGGACAAAACAGCCATTGGATTGTGATCGTTATATATATCCTTCTATTTTATGTCGCTCCTTATATAGGATTAAAAGAATATTTCAGAATGGGCACTCAGGTGCAGAAACTGAAGGAAAAATACAATGAAACGGACAGCATGAACAGCAAACTGCTGGTGCTCTATGAAATGACCGGGCGATTCAATTATGAAAGCGGACCTGCCCAGGTTATGGACAGGCTGCTGGCCTTATGCGGTGAACTCTTTGATGCAGAGCGCATATGCATTTTTCTCATAAGGGGCGGGGAGGTGGAGATCTACGGCAATGCCTCTCCTCAGGAAAAAGAGAGTATTTATCAGTTGATCGTGGAGCAGAAAAAAGCGGGGGCCAAAGATGAGGACAGGGAATACATCATTTGGCAGGACTCATTGGTCATTCCACTGGTCAGGGGCCCCCGGACGGATGGCGTTCTGTATTTCCATGGATGGAAAAACAAGGAGATAACATACAGGGAGGCTATCTTACTTTCCATGATAGCCAATATGTTCTGTACCTATCTTGAAAACCTGGAGTACGTGGATTCCCTGAGAAAGAGGCTGATTCCGGATACCAGCGTACTGCTGAAGCAGCTGGACTCCGGCAGGCAGGTTAAGGGTATTCTGGATAAACGTATAGTTGCAAAGGAATAAAGATATTATAAGGACGGATTCAGGAAAATCGGATTGGACCAGGCTGTCCTTCCGGCTGAGTCGACGCATTCCGCCCTGACATAGCGTTCCTTTCCCGTCAGCTTATGGACGGCGGCATTAATGGTGCCCTTTTCACCGGCATGGATGCTTTTGCCCCAGTGTTCATAGCAAACAAAATGTATTTCCCTGACCGGCGAGCATTCCACATATACCTGTCCGTCCCTTACTCCGAAATCGTATATCTCAGGCCCGCTGGAAGAATAGAAATTGCCCTGCATAAGGGATTTCAGAATCTCTTCCTCTGTCAGCCGGGGAGCTTTTACCATAACCCATCCGCCAAACCGATCATCAATGCGGTGGTGACAGTCATCGGTTGCAATGCCCCATATGCGTCTTCCCCTGCGAAGCAGTGAATCCCAGTCCCGTACAGCCAGACCGGTGCGATTTGCCATTTCACATCCGTGGTTATATATTTCCAGGGAAAAGTAACCATCCAAATCAAGGTAGTCCTCCAGATCAAGCCGGGACCAGACAGGATGGCAGAAGAAGGACATCATGCCTTTTTCACTCAGCTCTTCTATCAGCTTCTGTGCTGATTGTATCCCTTCCCATGTGTCTGCTTTAAAAGCTTCTCCGTCAGCAAAAGCCCTCCTGCTGTCTTTTCCGGGAATGCCGACACAGTGATAGATCCGTAAAGGATCCGGCTGAGCAGTATCCACTTCGATTCCAGGTATGAGAATAAAGCTTTCCTTATTGTATTGCTTAGAATCGGTAAATCTGTTGTGGTCCGTTATGGCCAAAAAGTGGTAGCCTGCCTCCTGATATCGTCGGATCACTTCATCCGGGTGAAGTTCACCGTCTGAATTGCTGGTATGGCAGTGCAGATTTCCTCTGTACCAATTGCCGTCCTTTGAGAATCCCCTTTTTTCACTCATTTTTACATTTCCTTTCCTTATATAATCACTTAACTATACAAGGGCTTCTAAAGCCGTTAACTCACGTCTGAAGTCCCGAGTATGCAGGGCAGATTTATAATATACTCTCAAAGAGATCTATAGCTGAAAGAGACGTTTGAATTGTGGGTGTTGCTGATTTATGTGTTGCTTATTGTGATTAGTATAAATCATATCCCGGCAGGGGACAAGTGCAAATAATTTATTTGCCGTTTCAGACTTCCTGTATTTTCAAAAATTAATTCCTGCTGAATCAAGTATGAAATGTTTCAGTTAACTTAATACTAATATCATCATTACAGAAAAAGGAGGACAGTAATATGTGGCGGGATTCCTGGAATAATTTCGGGTACACCCCCTATAATCCTTTTTGGGGCCGGACCGATCAGGAGGACGATGGAAGAGAAGCCAATGATTTTTATCGTGTCTTCGTGAATGGTGAATATATAGGAGACAAGCTGTCTGTTGCCCAGGGAGACGGAGGCTCTCATGCTGTCCAGGATTATCTTGAATCCAGGGGCTTCAGCGGTTATGATTTTAAGACGGAGGATCGAGATGTTCACATACATGCCGAGGATCGGAGTCAGTTGGAGGATATAAAAAGACATCTGTCGGTATACCTGAGCATTAGATAGCAGGGTTCTTAATCATATTTGGCGTAATTCATCCATAATTAAGACTTATTGAAACACATTCCGCAGTCCTGACAGTCTGCGGTTTTTTGTTTTCTGATCCCCGGCAGGGCAGGGTAAAATTGTGAACAAAAATTTTCCGGGAAGGAATGCCGTAAATAATGTAGAAGTAATGTAGAAGTAATGTAGAAGAAGTGTTGAAGCAGTAGAAGGAAGAGCATTAAACAGCATTAGGATAAACAGCAGAAAGAACAAGTTGGTATCATGTTCAGCGAATAAGCAAAGGGGTTTAACAGAATGGATTTTCGGGAAATACAGCAGTTGTCGCAAAAATTGAAGGATAATGTACAAAAGGTAATTGTGGGCAGGGACGAAACCATAGATCATATGATGATAGCCCTCATTGCCTCCGGTCACATTCTGCTGGAGGATTATCCGGGAATGGGCAAGACCTTGCTGGCCAAATCCATGGCACGTTCTCTGGATATGGATTTCAGACGCATCCAGTTTACGCCGGATTTACTTCCCACGGATATCAGCGGTCTTAATTATTACAATCAGAAGGAAGGGGAATTTCAATTCAGGCCGGGCCCCATATTTACCAATATTCTGCTGGCTGATGAAATAAACCGGGCCACGCCCAGAACCCAGTCCAGCCTGCTGGAATGCATGGAGGAAAGACAGGTTACCATTGACGGTGAAACCAGGATGCTGGAGAAGCCTTTCCTGGTAATTGCCACCCAAAACCCTGTGGAAACACAGGGAACCTTTCCTCTGCCGGAAGCCCAGCTGGATAGGTTCCTTATAAAGACCAGAATGGGATATCCCACCACCGGGGAAGGGCTGGAGGTCCTGAAGCGATTCAAGAGCAGACAGCCCTTGGAGGAGATAGGGAAGATTGCTTCCCGGAATGAAATCCTGGAGGCTCAGCGCAGCTATTCGGATACCTATGTCAGTGATGATATTTTAAGCTACATAATGGACATAGTGGAAAGGACAAGAAAACACCCTGATCTGATATTGGGAGTCAGCCCCCGGGGCAGTCAGGCCCTGCTGAAATGTGTCCAGGTATATGCAATCCTTCAGGGCCGAAGCTATGTCATACCTGATGATGTCAAGGCCATGGTCAAGCCGGTATTGGCCCACCGCATTATTCTTAAACTTACATCCCGCATCAGGGAAAATCAAGGCGAACAGGTCCTGGATCAGATTATCAGGGATACACCTGTTCCCGCAGAGGAAAACCTGATGAAAAAAGGAAACGATAATTAATGTCTCTGTCATGGTTCATATTTGTGACGGCAGTCTTCATGGCGCTGCAGTCCTTTGTTTACAAAAGGCGGGGCTTTTCCAGGCTGGATTATACCCGTTCCTTCCACACCCCGGCTGTTTTCGAAGGTGAAGAGGCGGTAATGGTGGAACGCATCCGGAACCGGAAGCTCTTGCCCATTCCCTGGCTCAGGGTGGAATCCAAAATGAATCCCAATCTGAGCTTCTACCAGCAATCGGATATGGCTATTAAGCACGGTGAATTTCATAAAAGCTTTTTCAGCCTGATGCCCTTTACAGGCATCACAAGGCGGCACCGAATCCTTTGCCGCAGGCGGGGCTGTTACAGGCTGGATTCAGCCGCCATGACCTGCGGGGATGCTTTCGGCCTGCAGGAAACAACCCGGGACTTTCGCGTTAATGCTGAGCTCCTGGTCTATCCCAAGCTGCTGCCTCTGGAAGAGGTTCCCTTTCCTTCTCACAGCTGGATGGGAGAGGTAACTGTGCGCAGATGGATTTTGGAAGACCCTTTTCTGGTAGCCGGTGTCCGCGAATACCGGTACGGAGATCCCCTGAATCGCATCAACTGGAAAGCCTCTGCCCGTACCGGTGAGCTTATGGCATTTCACATGGATCATACTGCCGATCCCCGTATTATGATCCTGCTCAATATTGATCTTAGTGAAACCATGTGGGAAGCCGTTACCGATCAGGAGCTCATAGAGAGGGGCATCTCCTATAGTGCAACAATTGCACAAAATGCAATAGAAAACGGCATTCCTGTCGGTTTCGGAAGCAATGCCTATGAAATAGACAACAAGAAGGCACCAATCCGCATTTCCCCCCAGCCCGGAAGGGAGCAGCTTACCCTTCTGCTGGAAATTATGGCAAAAATGGCGGTGGCAAGAAGCTGCACCTTCTTTACCTTCCTGGAACAGGAGCTGGAGATGGATTCCGGCCCCATGGACATCCTTCTGATTACCCCCTTCGTAGGGGAGCGTATGCAGAATCAAATCAGCAAACTGCGGATGAAGGGGCATTCGGTTGATATTATCTTGCTTAAATCCCCTGCAGAAGAAGAACTCCATGCACAGCATGAGGAACCGGAAGCAGAGGAACCGGCGAGAAGAGCAGGCGGCACAAGGGAGGGACAGGCTGTATGAGGAGAAGAAGGCGGTTTATTTATATTCTCACTATACCCGCGGCAGTCTGGATGGATGCCTGTGCCCTTTTTCCCATGGTCCTTACCCTTTACCTGCTGGGTTTGTCATCCCTTTCCCCATATTCCCTGGGCGCTTCTTTAATTGGTATGTATCTGTTTGGTGCCCTTTGCAGGAGACTGCTGAAACGCAGGAACAGGATGCTGTCTGTCCTTATATCCCTGCCGGCCTGTCTGGGCCTGGGTATATATCTGATTGGGGGCAGTCCGGTCCTTTTTGTTTTCATCCCGCTGACATTTGCAGCTGCCTGCAGGGGTATTTTTATTGCAGAGCGGCCCTTTAATTATTCCTTCTCCGGTGTTTACTTATATATATCCCTCTTTATTTACTTTGTCAGCTATTACCTGTATGGCAAAATTATAGCTGTACAGCAGTACCAGGGCTATATCCTGACAGCAGGGCTGATTGCGGTTCCCTTTTTCTTAATTGCCATCAATTCCCAGAACCTGCTTCAGGCTTCAGGTGAGGATCTCAGGGAGTCTTCATCCATGCCCGTTGTCAGAAGAAACAACCGGATTCTGGTTTTTGTCACCGTCCTGGCGGGCATATTGATTGCAGGTTACAATACCCTGAAGGATGCCCTGCTGACCTTTCTGAAGTCGGCTGTTTTGTCTGTTATGGCCCTCATCGATCGCCTGTTCAGCATGCTTTATTCGCCCAGCCCGGCTGGAGAGACCCCCCAGGGGGGAATGCCGCCTCAGCTGCCGGCCGTGGAAGCCAGGCCCCCCTCTCCTTTTTGGGAGAAGGTAACAGAGATCATGGCATATGCTGTTCTTCTTATTCTATCGGCATTTGCCTTGTTTTTCCTGGCAAAGCAGCTGGTTAAGCTGTGGCGCCGGCTGGCTGCCTGGCTGAAGAAGCTGATGGAAGACGGACGCTGGGCCGGGGAGCATGCCGGATACAGTGACGAGAAAGAAAGCCTGATAGACTGGCAGATAATAAAACAAAGCTATGTGGACGGCATCCGGGAATGGCTGGATAAGGTCCGAAGAAGTGAGCCCAGGTGGAATAAATTGACCGATAACAGCCAAAAGGTCAGGTATCTATACAGACATCTGATTTTGAGAGCCATGGAATCGGGTTATTTCTTTCGTCCATGGCGGACACCCAATGAAACAATGGATGATCTGACAAAGAAGGGCCTTTTAGGGGAAGATGCAAGAGAACTTCTGGAAGGCCTTTACGGGAAGGCCCGCTATACTGATAAGGCTGTTGAGGATTCGGAAGTGGAGATACTTAGAAGCAAGCTTAGGAATCAATAGGAGAATTGTCATCCTTCTCCTCATAGGGCTCTATGTGGGCGATGACCTGTGCCGTTTTGCTTATATCCCTGCGAATTCTGTTTTCAATTTCGTGAATCAGCCTGTGTGACTCTTCTATGCTCAAATCCGGCTGGATCATAATATGCATGTCGATATAAAGTGCGTTCTTGTCCCCTCGGCTGCGGATGTGGTGGGTATCCTTTACCTGGCTGAATTCCATGATCAGGGCTTTTATTCGTTCTTCATCGATAACGGCCTTATCCACCAGCACATCCCGATTCAGCCTGAATATCTCGACTGCTGCATACAGAATAAAGCCGGATACCACCAGGGACAGGGCCGGGTCAATAAAGGACGGCAGCCCCAGCCTGATGCCTGTAAGAGTGACCAGAACTCCCAGGGAAATAAAGATGTCGCTTCGGGTGTGCATGGAATCGGAAATGAGAATCTGACTGCCCAGCTCTTTTCCTTTTCTATATTCCGCGGTACTCACTGCAATATTTATAAGAAGGGTACCCAGAAGCAGAATCAGGCTTTCCGGAGTAATCATAGGTGTGACGGGATGAACAAACCTGTTGGCGGCATCGACCAGGATCTTGCCGCTTAAGAAAAAAAGTATTCCCGAGATCAGAAGGCCGGCCAGGGTTTCAAACTTGCCGTGGCCGTAAGGATGGTCCTCATCTATGGGCCTGGATGCCAGACGGATGCCAATAAGCCCTACTAAATTGGAAGAGCCGTCCGTCAGAGAATGAAACCCGTCGGCTGTCATGCTGTTGCTATGAATGATGATACCCAGCACAATTTTCACTGCTGCTACGGCCAGGTTGATAAAGAGAATTATCCACATGATGCGGCGTACTCTGGCGTATTTGTCATGTGTACCTGCTGCACTCTTTTGTTCAGCCTGAGAATTATTCTGTTTACGGTGCTGCCTGAAAAAAGGGCTTTGTTTCACTAATTTGCACCTCTTGGAATTAATATAATATATAAATATGATCCCATAATAAACCAAATGCTGTAAAATTTCAATGTATCCGTAAGGCAAATCATGTTTCTGCCTCTATTGGCTTTTTATTGCATTTTAGACCATTGATGGTATAATTAAATGCAACATTTAATTTTGTAATTTGGGAGCGTGTTCTATGGCAAAATATACGAAAGAAGACATTCTGCGCCTGTGCAGGGAAGAGGAAGTTCAGTTTGTCCGGCTGCAGTTTACCGATATATTTGGTACCCTGAAGAATGTGGCCATTACGGTCAGGCAGCTGGAGAAGGCGCTGGACAATGAGATCATGTTTGACGGCTCCTCCATAGAAGGTTTTGTCCGCATTGAGGAATCCGATATGATTCTGTATCCGGATCCCAATTCATTTGCGGTATACCCGCGTAATTCATCGGAGAGCAGAACGGCCAGACTGATTTGTGATGTTTACAATGCCGACAGAACTCCCTTTGCAGGATGTCCCAGAAACACGCTGAAAAGAGTGCTGAAGGAAGCCGGGGAAATGGGCTATACCATGCAGGCAGGCCCTGAAGCCGAGTTTTTTCTCTTCCACATAGATGCAGAAGGAAAATCCACCATGACCACCCATGATAATGCCGGTTACTTTGATTTGGGCCCGGTGGATCGGGGGGAGAATGCCCGCAGGGAAATATGCCTGTTTCTGGAGGAGATGGGTTTTGAGATTGAAGCCTCCCATCATGAGCTGGCCCCCGGTCAGCATGAAATAGACTTCAAATACGATGATGCCCTGACCACTGCCGACAATATCATGACATTCAAAATGGTGGTCCGGTTTATAGCCCGGAAGCATGGGCTGCATGCCACCTTTATGCCCAAGCCCATCTACGGAGTGGCCGGTTCAGGCATGCATCTGAACCAGTCCCTGTTCAGAAATGGAGACAATGCCTTCTATGATCCCAAAGGAGAGCTTCAGCTCAGCCGGGAAGCTTTTTACTACATGGGGGGACTTTTGAAGCATGCGCCGGCAATTACCGCTATTACCAATCCCCTGGTCAACTCCTACAAACGGCTGGTAGCGGGGTATGAAGCGCCGGTTTATGTGGCCTGGTCGTCTCAGAACCGCAGTCCCCTTATCCGGATCCCCTCAAAGCGGGGGAGGGCAACCAGGCTGGAGCTGCGAAGCCCGGATCCTTCCTGCAATCCCTATCTGGCATTGGCAGTAACCCTGAAGGCCGGTCTGGACGGCATAAAAAACAAAATACAGCCGCCTCCTCCCGTGGACAGAAACATCTATGACATGAACGACAGCGAAAGGGAAGAGCTGTGCATCGGCAGTCTGCCGCAGAATCTGTATGAGGCATTGGAGGCACTGGAAAAGGACAGCCTTATACGGGAAACCCTGTGTGATCACTCCTACAGCCGGTACAGGGAGGCTAAGCTGATCGAGTGGAACGAGTATAAAATGCAGATTAGTCAATGGGAACTGGATCAATATCTGAACCGGTTTTGATGAAAGCAGTTTTGGCATATAAGCCAGTGGGAGGAAGTTCTGATGAAGCCGATTATTGGCATTACCTGTGATTATGACTGGAAAGAGGATAAAATTCAGCTGAAGACGGGCTATGTGAAGAGTGTCTGCCGTGCAGGCGGTCTGCCCTTCCTCATATCACCTGTCCTCCCTCATGAATCCGGCATGACAGCGGACATAATAAGCCGGATTGACGGGCTGCTTCTGTCAGGGGGGCAGGACGTTGATCCCCGGCATTTTGGCGATGAACCTCACAAGGCCATTGGTTCCGTTAACCCTTGGAGGGATGAACTGGAACTGTCCCTGTGCCGGGAGGCAGCAAAGGCCCGCATGCCCATACTGGGCATCTGCAGAGGAGCACAGGTGCTGAATATTGCCCTGGGGGGCGATATCTTTCAGGACATAAATGCCCAGGCCGGCGGGAAGGGCCTTATATGCCACAGCCAGACCGCTCCCGCCTGGTATGGTTTTCACAGCATAAAAATCAGGGAAGGTTCCAGGTTACACGGTATTTTGGGTACAGATGACCTGTTTGTCAACAGCTTCCATCATCAGGCAGTCAGGCGGCTGGCCCCGACCTTTGAAGCGGCGGCTTTTACAAGCGACGGTATGATAGAGGCCGTTGAATCCCGTGAACATCCTTTTATGCTGGGCGTGCAATGGCATCCGGAATGCATGCAGGAGGATCCGTTTGCGCACAGGCTCTTTGAAGCTTTCGTGAAAGCCGCCGGCAGGCCGGCCGGTGATGAATAACATATTACAAGCAGTGGATTCCTGGACTTAAGAAACCATTGAACTGTTCAACTGAAGGAAAGGAGGCCGCAGGTGATATATCTTACAGACAGCCTGGATAAGGCGCGGCAAATTCAGGAGAGGGCAAGAGAGTGCGGTATTGATGCCTTTATGGAGGAATCCGGAGGTGAATATCTTATTCACTTAAGCCAAACTGTTCTGCAGGAACGGGGCAGGTCCCTTCCTTCTCCGGTCGGCCTCGTTGTCATAACCGGCTGCGTTCTGGGACGGGGAGAGCAGGAACTGGGAAAGACTCTCATGAAGAGCTATTTCTATCACCTGAGACAGTGCAGGCCCTGTCCAAAAGCCCTTATCTTCTTAAATGGAGGCGTAGCCCTGACAGTCGAGGGCTCTGAGCTGCTGGATGACCTCCGGATACTGGCGGAGAAAGGAACCGAGATACTTTCCTCGGACACCTGCCTGGATTTCTACGGGCTTAAGGGAAGTCTGGCAGTAGGCAGAACGGCGGGCATGAAGGAAATTGTTGAGCGAATGCACAGAGAGGAAAATACCCTTATTCTGTAGCAGCGGAAGGATTGATATGCATGTCAGCAGAATACCGAATCGGAGATGTCATACAAACCAGAAAACCCCATCCCTGCGGCAATGACAAATGGACTGTGATCCGGATAGGAGCTGATTTCAAGATCAAGTGCCTTAAATGCAGCCGCATTGTCATGCTGGATCGGGAAACCTTTCTTAAAAGGGTAAAAAAGATAGTTCAAAGGGCTGATAACTTATCCTGATCTGCTTTTACACCAGGAACCGGATTGACAAAACCTTGTCAAAGAATATTTTGAAAACCCTATTGACACGGGGGATGTACCTTTGGTACAATACGATACAATTCAACCTTTTTCAGGAAGAAAGTGTACCTAGGGTTCCGCCGCACAAGCGGGTCTGCGACCGAGCGGTACAGAATACACCTGGGGTGTATTACACCGTGGGAATAAAATACCCGGCGGCAGGTTTCTTCATAACAGAATCTTGTTGCCGGGTAGTATTATATATTTTTACAGCAGGCAATCAGCAGGCAAAACCCTATGACGGAGACAGAAGACCCGAAGCAATCATCTTCAGCGAGCCGGTGGCTGGTGGAAACCGGTGGATTGGCGGGTTGTATGCTCACTCCCGAGGGGCAGTCTGAACCAGCATAAGCATGGCTTCAGTAGGGCATGACGGGCGGTCCCGTTACAGACCGGAAGTTTGATGGAACTTCGTAAGATCCGTCCCGCGAGGGCCGGATAAAATCAGGGTGGTACCGTGAAAGCAGCCTTTCACCCCTATGCATGTGTTCACACATGCATAGGGGTGAAAGGTTTTTTGTTTTATACCAACAAAGAATAGGGAGGGAAGAGAGATGAAATATGTATTGGGCGTACTGGTTGATAACCATCCCGGTGTACTGTCCAGGGTATCAGGGCTGTTCAGCCGCAGGGGTTTCAATATAGAAAGCCTGGCTGTGGGCGTAACTGAGAATCCTGCTGTTTCGCGTATTACCATAGTTGTGGATGGAGACGAATACATTGTGGGTCAGGTCACAAAACAGCTGAACAAGCTTATAAATGTCATCAAGGTTTCAATTATCGGCGAGGATTCCATCTCAAGGGAGCTGGCCCTTATAAAGGTAAGGGCAACTCCTGCCACGCGAAATCAGATAGTGGACATAGTCAACATCTTCAGGGCCAAGGTAGTGGATGTAAACCGCAATTCCGTCATTGTGGAAATTACAGGGGACAGCAAGAAAATAGCTGCCCTGGAGGAGATGCTGGATGACTTCGGCATCCTGGAAATGGTTCGCACCGGCAATATTTCAATCGATAGGGGAATGAGAATGGTCAGATGCATTCACCCGGAAAATGAGGAGGAAGAGTTCTATGGCGAAAATGTATTATGAATCGGATGCAAACTTAGGGCTTCTTATGGGCAAAAAAGTTGCTGTCATCGGCTATGGAAGCCAGGGGCATGCTCATGCGCTTAATCTGAAGGAAAGCGGGGCAGATGTAATTGTAGGCCTCTACCAGGGAAGTTCCTCCTGGGAAAAAGCAGAGCAGGCCGGGCTGAAGGTGATGGAGACGGCAGAGGCGGCTGAAGCAGCAGATTTAATTATGATGCTGGTGCCCGATGAGAAGCAGGCAAAGCTGTACAGGGAATCCATTGAACCTTACCTGAAGCCGGGCAATGCCCTGATGTTTGCCCACGGCTTCAACATCCACTTCGGCCAGATAGTACCGCCGGACGAGGTTGACGTTATAATGGTGGCACCCAAAGGCCCCGGGCATACGGTCAGAAGCCAGTTCCTGGAGGGCAAAGGGGTACCCTGCCTGATTGCAGTTCATCAGGATGCCACAGGAAAGGCCCGTGATTATGCCCTGGCCTATGCGGCAGGCATTGGAGGGGCGAGGGCCGGTGTTCTGGAGACCACCTTCAAAGAGGAGACGGAAACCGATTTGTTCGGCGAGCAGGCAGTACTGTGCGGCGGCGTGACCGAGCTTATCAAGGCAGGCTTTGAAACCCTGGTGGAGGCGGGGTATCAGCCTGAAAGCGCATACTTTGAGTGCCTTCATGAAATGAAGCTGATTGTGGATCTAATGTACGAGGGCGGAATGTCCTACATGCGCTACTCCATCAGCGACACAGCCGAGTACGGAGACTACTGCACCGGAAAGCGGATCATTACCGACCAGACACGCCAGGAGATGAAAAAGATACTGAGTGAAATACAGGACGGTACCTTTGCAAAGAACTGGATTCTGGAAAACCAGGCCAACCGTCCCTCCTTTTCGGCCATGCGCGTCCGTGAGCAAAGCCATGAGATAGAAAGCGTGGGACGGGAGCTGCGTAAGATGATGCCCTGGGTTAAGAAAAAATAAACCGATTAAGGAGAATTATCATGGCAGATCATATTGCTGTTTTTGATACTACTTTGAGAGACGGTGAACAATCCCCCGGTATCAGCCTGAACATGCAGGAAAAGCTGGAGATTGCCCGGCAGCTGGAGAGCCTGGGTGTTGATGTCATTGAGGCAGGTTTTCCCATCTCCTCCAAAGGTGACTTTGAAGGGGTCAGGCTGATTTCTCAGCAAATTCGAAAGCCGGTCATTGCCGCCCTGGCCAGGGCGGTAAGGCAGGATATCGATCGGGCATGGGAGGCGGTGCAGGAGGCAGCCAGACCGAGGATTCACACCTTTATAGCCACCTCCGACATTCACATGAAATACAAGCTGCGCATGGAGCCTGAAGCAGTTCTCAAACGGGCGGCTGAAATGGTATCCTATGCCAGGTCCCTCTGCCCGCAGGTGGAGTTTTCCCCGGAGGACGGCTCCCGCACCAGGCCGGAGTTTTTGTATCAGGTATTGGAGGAAGTAATCCGGGCAGGGGCGGATGTACTGAATATACCGGATACGGTGGGCTATTCCACACCGGAAGAATTCGGAGCCCTGATCAGAGGGATACAAAAAAACGTCAGAGGAATAGATAATGTGGTGCTCAGCGTGCATTGCCACAACGATCTGGGCCTGGCAGTGGCAAATACCCTGGCAGCCCTGGAGAACGGGGCCAGACAGGTGGAGTGTACCATCAACGGCCTGGGTGAAAGGGCAGGAAATGCTGCCCTGGAGGAGCTGGTCATGGCCCTGCGCACCCGGAAGGATTTCTATCACTTCCAGACCAATATTGTCACCGAGCAGATTTATCGCACCAGCTCATTGGTCAGCTCTCTAACCGGAGTCCATGTGCAGCCCAATAAGGCCATTGTGGGCACCAATGCCTTTGCCCATGAGTCGGGTATTCACCAGCATGGAATTATGACAAACAGAGAGACCTATGAGATCATGACACCGGAATCCATTGGGCTTAAAAAAAGCCAGATGGTCCTGGGCAAGCACTCCGGCAGGCATGCCTTTGAAGAGCGCTTGCAGGAGCTGGGCTTTCACCATTTGTCGGCAGATGATGTCAACGATGCCTTTCAGAAGTTCAAGGATCTGGCTGACAAGAAGAAGGTTGTAACGGATTCCGACATTGAAGCCCTGGTCTCCGAGGAACTGGTGCAGATACCTGAAGCTTTGCAGCTTAAGTATTACCATGTCTCCAGCGGCAATTCCCTGATTGCAACTGCTTCGGTGCGGATCTCCAGGGAAGGCCGGACGGTGGAGGAGGCAGCCTGCGGGGACGGCCCCATTGATGCCTTGTTCCATGCAGTGGAGAGGGCTGCCGGACTGGATGTAAATCTGAAGGATTACCGAATCCGGGCAATAACCAGCGGCAAGGATGCCCTGGGAGAAGGCACCGTCAAGGTGGAGAAAGACGGAAGGAATTATGTGGGCCGGGGCGTCAGTACGGACATCATAGAAGCCAGTGTAAAGGCATATATCAATGCCATAAATAAGATGCTTCATGATATAAGCCAGAATCCAAACAACTCAGACCGGCAGAAGGAAGCCATAGAGGCTGTATAGAGATATATGTAAGCGGAATTAACAAATATAGCAAGAGGAGATGGTATTGAAATGGGGATTTCAAACTGAGAAAAAAGGTTGTAATATACGATTCCACCCTGCGGGACGGGGCGCAGGCAGAAGGCATATCCTTTACCGTAAACGACAAGCTCAGAATAGTGCGGAAACTGGATGAATTCGGAATAGACTATATCGAGGCGGGCAACCCCGGTTCCAACCCCAAGGATCTGGAGTTTTTCCGGAAGGCCGGCCGGCTGCAGCTAAAAAATGCCCGGCTGGCAGCCTTCGGCAGTACCTGCAGGGCGGGATTGGCAGCTGAGCAGGATGCCAATCTGCAGGCCTTGCTTAAGGCGGGTACCTCCGTTGTGACCATTTTTGGGAAAAGCTGGGATTTCCATGTGACGGATATCATAAGAACCACTTTAACTGAGAATCTGCGCATGATTCGGGATACCCTTTCCTTTCTCAAAGAGCAGGGAAAAGAAGTCATATTCGATGCAGAACACTTTTTTGACGGATACCGGGCCAACCCGGACTATGCCCTTGAATGCCTGAAGGCAGCTGCAGAGGCAGGTGCCGACTGCCTGGTGCTGTGCGATACCAACGGCGGAAGCTTTCCGTCCGACATAAGCAGAACAGTATCAGAGGCAGCAGGACATTTTTCCATACCCATAGGCATTCACTGTCACAATGACAGCGGCATGGCAGTGGCCAATTCGCTGATGGCGGTGGAAAGCGGTGCAGTGCATGTGCAGGGTACAATAAACGGCTATGGTGAGAGGTGCGGCAATGCCAACCTCTGTACCATAATACCCAACCTGCAGCTGAAGCGAAATATCCGCTGTATTCCTGAGGAGCAGATGGAAAACCTTTCAGCTGTGTCCCGCTATGTAAGCGAACTGGCCAATATGGTGCCCAATGAAAGAGCCCCTTATGTGGGACGCAGTGCCTTTGCCCACAAGGGAGGAATGCACATTGATGCCATAAACAAGAACCCGTTGTCCTTTGAGCATATCCGGCCTGAGCTGGTGGGGAATGAAAGGCGCATACTGATGTCGGAGGTATCAGGCAGAAGTACCATACTAAAGCGGATCCAGGAGCTTACCCCCTGGGTGGATAAAAATTCACCGGAAACCCAATACCTCATGGATGAGATGAAACGGCTGGAGCATGAAGGTTACCAGTTCGAAGGTGCTGAAACCTCCTTTGAACTGCTGGTAAGAAGAGTGCTGGGCAAGGATATCCGTTTCTTCAATGTAAAGGATTTCAGGGTGCTCTGCGAGGAGCACTGGCAGGATGACTACAGCGCCTCTGCCATTATAAAGGTACAGGTGGACGGAGTGGAGGAAGTATCGGCAGCTGAAGGAGACGGGCCGGTCAACGCACTGGACAGTGCACTGCGGAAAGCACTCCGGGTATTTTATCCCCAGCTGGATCGGATGCGGCTGACTGACTACAAGGTCCGGGTGCTGGATACAGACAAAGGGACTGCCGCCAAGGTCCGGGTTCATATAGAATCCACTGACGGAGAAAAGGTTTGGGGAACGGTAGGGGTCTCCACCAATATAATTGAAGCTAGCTGGGCAGCCCTGATGGATTCCATTGAGTACTTTCTCTATCAGCATCATCAGGAACTGACTGCAGAAGTTCAGCAGAATACAAAACCCGATGTGGCTTTATAGGGCTAAGCCACATGGGAAGGAATATATATGAAGACAGGAAATAAATCGGACAGAAGGAGAGGGTTATTAGTGGGCATGACCATGACACAAAAAATACTGGCGGCGCATGCCGGGCTTGATAGGGTGGAACCGGGCCAGCTGATTATGGCTGATCTGGATCTGGTACTGGGAAACGATATCACAAGCCCGGTAGCTGTTAAGGAATTTGAAAGAATAGGGGCAGAGGGTGTCTTTGATAAGGGGAAGGTGGCAATTGTCCCGGATCATTTTACACCCAACAAGGATATTAAATCCGCCGAGCAATGCCGCCTTATCCGTGATTTTGCATACCGCCATGAAATAGAAAACTACTTTGAAATAGGGCAGATGGGCATTGAGCATGCCCTGATCCCGGAAAAGGGGCTGGCAGTACCCGGCGATGTCATTATAGGGGCAGATTCACACACCTGTACCTATGGAGCCCTGGGTGCCTTTTCCACCGGAGTGGGCAGCACTGACATGGCAGCCGGCATGGCTTCCGGAAAGTGCTGGTTCAAGGTGCCTGAGGCCATCAGGTTCAACCTGAAGGGTAAACTTCAGCCCTGGGTCAGCGGCAAGGATGTAATTCTTCATATTATCGGACAGGTAGGTGTGGACGGTGCGCTTTATCAGTCCATGGAGTACGGAGGGGAAGGCCTGGCAGCCCTGTCCATGGATGACCGCTTTACCATGGCCAATATGGCCATTGAGGCCGGTGCCAAGAATGGGATATTTGAAGTGGATGATAAGACTATTGCCTATGTAAAGGAACACTCTGACAGGGAGTATAGAATATTTAAGGCCGATGAGGATGCTGTATACACCAGGGTTATTGATATTAATTTGTCTGATATAAGGCCTACTGTAGCCTTTCCCCATCTGCCGGAGAATACCCGTACCATAGATGAGGTGGGAGAGGTAACCATAGATCAGGTGGTAATTGGCTCCTGCACCAATGGCAGAATTGAAGATTTGAGAGCAGCAGCCAGGCTGCTGAAGGATAAGAAGGTACACCCCAGGGTACGTACAATTATCTTTCCTGCCACTCAGAAGATCTACCTGCAGGCCATGCGGGAGGGCCTTCTGGAAATCTTCGTGGAGGCCGGTGCAGCTGTCAGCACGCCTACCTGCGGCCCCTGCCTGGGCGGCCATATGGGCGTCTTAGGCAAGGGAGAGCGGGCGGTGGCCACCACCAACAGGAACTTTGTAGGGCGCATGGGGCACCCGGAGAGTGAAGTATATCTGGCCAGTCCGGCTGTGGCTGCCGCATCAGCAATTACCGGACGAATTTCTTCACCCGAGGAGGTTATGAAATGATACAGGGAAAGGTAATCAAATACGGAGACAATATAGATACGGACGTAATCATACCCGCCCGTTACTTAAATACCACTGATCCTGCAGAGCTGGCCGGCCACTGTATGGAAGATCTGGACAAAACCTTCACAGGCCGGGTGAAGCCGGGTGATATTATGGCAGCCGGGCGGAATTTTGGCTGCGGCTCCTCCCGTGAGCATGCTCCCATTGCACTTAAGGCTGCCGGCATCAGCTGCATCATAGCGGAAACCTTTGCCAGGATCTTCTACAGAAATGCCATTAATATCGGTCTTCCCATCCTGGAATGCCCTGAAGCGGCCAGGGAGATTGATGAGGGAGATCAGGTTCAGGTGGATGTAAAGACCGGCAAAATTGTGAATCTGACAAAAGGCAGCGTATATCAGGCAGAGCCTTTCCCGGACTTTATGCAGGAAATCATCCGGGCTGACGGCCTGATTCACTATGTTCGGGAAAGGATGAAGAGAAGTTGAGAATTGCTGTCATTCCGGGAGACGGAATCGGGCCGGATATCATCCGGCAGGCCCTAAAGGTGCTGGACCGTATATCTAAGGTTTATGAAATTGACTTTGAGTACCAGGAAGTCCTCATGGGAGGAGCAGCCATCGATGAGACCGGCCGGCCCCTTCCCGAAGAGACCCTGGAGGTCTGTAAAAGCAGCGATGCCGTACTATTGGGAGCCGTAGGCGGGGAAAAGTGGGACAAGCTTCCCGGGCATCTGCGCCCTGAGGCAGGGCTGCTGGCAATACGAAAGGGGCTGGGCCTTTTTGCAAACCTGCGCCCGGCAATCCTCTTTCCCCAGTTGAAGTCCGCTTCAACTCTGAAGGAAGAGGTGCTGGGAGAGGGCCTCAACATTATGGTGGTAAGGGAACTGACAGGAGGCATCTACTTCGGGCAGCGGGGCAGGCGCATGGGTCCTTCGGGTGAGGAGGCCTGGGATACGGAGTTCTATACCGCTCATGAAGTGGAACGGGTGGCCAGAAGGGCCTTTGAGATTGCAGGTAAGCGGGGAAAGAAATTAATGTCCATAGACAAGGCCAATGTGCTTGAAAGCTCCAGGATGTGGCGGGAAGTGGTATCCGGGATTGCAGGGGATTACCCGGACGTCCGCCTGGAACATATGTATGTGGATAATGCAGCCATGCAGCTGATTAGGAATCCAAGGCAGTTTGATGTAATTGTAACCTCCAACATGTTCGGAGATATTCTGAGCGATGAGGCTTCCATGCTGACCGGTTCCCTGGGAATGCTGCCTTCAGCAAGCCTGGGAGAAGGCAGACCGGGACTTTATGAGCCCGTTCACGGCTCGGCGCCGGATATTGCCGGGAAGGACCTTGCCAACCCCATTGCCGCCATCCTGAGTACAGCCATGATGTTCCGACACAGCTTTAACAGGGAGGATGCAGCGGCAGCAGTGGAAACTGCGGTGGAAAAGGTTCTGGATCAGGGCTTCCGAACTGTAGATATCATGCAGCCCGGTATGACCAGAATAGGCACGGAGGAAATGGGAGACCGGATCGCCGGCGGAATCACAAAGAATTAGTTGTAAACCCGGGGGCAGGCAGATATACTTTATATGGAAGCAGTACCTTTTTGGGGGTTTGTATGCCTATGTATGCAGGAAGGCGGTATCGCCGATTTTATGTTGCTGACCGAACCAGGTTTGTGCTCTTTCTCCTTATCTTGCTTCTTATACCGGCAGCTTTGCTGCTTTTGCTCCTCAATCTGTCCCAGTCCTCCGGGCAGTATAGGGCAGATCAGTTTTCTTCAGAGCATCTGCTTATGTATTTTGAACTGGAAGAGGAAATGAATGTACCCTGGCATTATCTGGCTGCTGTGGATTTGGCCGAAGGAACTCCGCCTGAAGATATTACCAGGGAGCGATCGGCAGGCATTGCCCTGCATCTGACCGGGGTGGGGAGTACAGAGCAGCTGCCTCCCAGCCTGACAGACTATAACAATGACAAAGCCTTTCTTCGCAGAGTGAAAAGGGAGGCGGAAGCCCTGTTGGATTTACGGGCTGTCTACGACAATAAAGTCTTTCCCCTGGACCTAAGTGTTGAATACACCTATGAAGACGGATACGGGGATGCCCGCTCCTTCGGCGGAGAGCGAAGCCATGAGGGAATAGACATTATGACCGATAAGGGTGTTCCCATACGCTCTGTATGTGACGGAGTAATCGAAAGGAGCGGCTGGAACAACCTTGGGGGATACAGGCTGGGGATACGCGGAAAGGATAATATCTACTATTATTATGCCCATATGTCCCGCTATGAAGGAAGACCCAAAGAAGGCGACAAGGTAAAAGCGGGCCAGATCATCGGATATGTGGGTGACACAGGCTATGGGGAGGAAGGAACCACCGGGCAGTTTCTTCCCCACCTGCACTTTGGAATGTACTATGGAAAGGGCAGCAGACTTCGTGCCTTTAATCCCTATCCCTTTCTTGTGGCATGGGAAAAGTGAGACAGGAAATAAAGCAGCGGAATCATATCCCGTAAGGGGTTTAAAAAACAAAAGCTGGCAGGTGATTTTTGTGATGCAGATGATTGAACTGATAAAAACAAGAAGAACCATACGCAGGTTTAAGCAGGAGA
Organism: Clostridiales bacterium; assembly: GCA_012839095.1. GTDB lineage: Bacteria > Bacillota > Clostridia > Caldicoprobacterales > DTU083 > DUOA01. Next base: position 7,824 of record DUOA01000032.1, on the reverse strand, counting down.
AAATAAGCCTTGAGATCCTCACCGATTTGGTGGACTGCGGCCGGCTGGCGCCTTCAGCATCCAACCGGCAGCCTCTTGCCTATCACATTGTACAGAAAGAGGAACTGCTGGAACCTGTATTCCGCACCTTAAGCTGGGCGGGCTATATTGCTCCCAGGGGTAATCCGGGGGAAGGGGAAAAGCCCGCAGCCTATATTGTGGTTCTGGTGCGAAAGGGATATGCAGGCTCTTCAGCCCAGCACGATGCAGGTGCAGCCATTGAAAATATTATTCTGGCAGCCTGGAGCCATGGAATCGGAAGCTGCTGGCTGGGCTCCGTAAAACGGAAGGAACTAACGCAGGTACTAAATATATCGGAAGAGTATGAAATAGACTCGGTGATAGCCCTGGGCTATCCGGCAGAGTCCCCTGTTACAGAGGAATCCGAAGACGACATCCGCTATTACAAGGATGAAGATGATGTGCTTCATGTGCCGAAAAGGCCTCTTAAAAGCATTCTTCGCATAGACTGAGAGAATCAGGGAAAAGGGGCATACAAGAAGGAGATAAGAAAAAATGAAAAGCAACAGAATGAAGTCAGGCGTGGAGAGAGCACCTCATCGTTCCCTGCTGAAGGGAATGGGCTATACGGCCCGGGAGCTCAGCCTGCCTGTTATCGGTGTTATAAATTCCAAAAATGAATCCATACCCGGTCATATCCATCTGGACACCATTTCCGAGGCAGTAAAGAGCGGAATCAGAATGGCAGGCGGAATGCCTGTGGAGGTTCCCTGTATCGGAGTATGTGACGGAACCGCCATGAACCATCCGGGCATGAATTTTTCCCTGCCGACACGGGAACTGATAGCCGACAGCATAGAAGCCATGGCAGAGGCTAATGCCTTTGATGCCATGGTGCTCATACCCAATTGTGACAAGGTTGTGCCCGGAATGCTGATGGCAGCCGCCAGGGTAAACATCCCCGCCATTGTGGTCAGCGGCGGACCCATGCTGGCAGGCCGGTGGAAGGGAAAGGAACTGGATCTGACCATGATGTTTGAGGCGGTAGGTTCTGTAAGTGCCGGCAGCATGACGGAGGAGGAGCTTTGTGAAATGGAAGAGCATGCCTGCCCGGGATGCGGTTCCTGCTCAGGCATGTTTACCGCCAATTCCATGAACTGCCTGACCGAGACCATCGGTATGGGGCTGCCCGGAAACGGAACCATTCCGGCGGTTTACGGTGAGAGGATCCGGCTGGCCAAGGAAGCGGGCTGGCAGGTGATGGAGCTGCTTAAAAGGGATCTCCGTCCCCGTGACATTATGACCAGGGAAGCCTTTGAAAATGCCCTGACCATGGACATGGCCCTGGGCTGCTCCACCAACTCCATACTGCATTTGCCTGCCATAGCCCATGAGGCCGGAATTGTAATTGATCTTGACATCGTAAATGAAATAAGCTCAAAAACTCCCAACCTATGCAAATTAAGCCCTGCCGGTCCACATCACATGCAGGATCTGTATGAAGCAGGCGGGGTACAGGCAGTGATGAAAGAACTGGCAGCTATAGGCCTTCTCCATCTCAATCTGCCTACTGTCAGCGGCAGGACCATAGGTGAAACAGCCGGGGAAGCACAGGTGCTTAATCGGAATGTAATTCGCTCTGCAGACAATGCCTACAGTGAAACGGGAGGCATTGCAGTCCTGAGAGGAAATCTTGCACCGGACGGGGCTGTTGTCAAGCAATCAGCGGTTGCTCCGGAGATGATGGTCCATCAGGGGCCGGCCCGGGTATTTGAATCGGAAGAGGAGGCTTACCGGGCTATACTGGGAGGAAAGATCAGAAAAGGGGATGTCATTGTAATACGCTATGAAGGCCCCAAGGGAGGGCCTGGCATGAAGGAGATGCTGTCGCCGACGGCAGCCATAGCAGGCATGGGTCTGGACAAGGATGTGGCCCTGATTACCGACGGCAGATTCTCCGGCGCTACCAGAGGTGCTTCCATTGGTCATGTCTCCCCGGAGGCCATGTCCGGCGGCCCCATTGCCATAGTTGAGGAAGGGGATCTTATCTCCATCAACATACCGGAGGGCAGGCTGGACCTTGTGCTGGATGAGGATGTATTCAGGGACAGAATGAATAAGTGGAAAGCTCCCCGGCCAAAGGTGACCACCGGCTACCTGGGGCGTTATGCCAGAATGGTGACTTCCGCCAACACCGGAGCGGTTTTGAAATGAGCATGCCGGTTACAACTTCGGACGGTGTTTCAGCATAGGGCTTCAGCGAAAGACCGTATAATTGGAACAAATAAAAAAGGCAGCCTTTGGGCTGCCTGTGAAAATACCTTTAGAGCCTGGCTGCTGCCTCATTATCAAGAAATACAAGCAGGTTGGGATGCAGCTGCAGGACGGATGCCGGAACCTCGGGAGTAATGGGCCCCTGCAGGGCTTTTTGGATGATATCCGCCTTATCCGCTCCTTTTGCCAGCAGGATTATTTTTCGTGCATGCATGATGGTTTTTATGCCCATGGAAACCGCCTGCCTGGGAACCTGGTCTTCACTTTCAAAGAACCTGGAATTGGCCTTTATGGTGCTTTGGGTCAGATCGACAATGCCGGTAACCGACTCAAAAGGGGTATTGGGCTCATTGAAACCTATGTGTCCGTTGTGGCCGATGCCCAGTACCTGCAAATCGATTCCGCCGCTGTCTGCAATCTTTTTTTCATAGCGTCTGCATTCTTCTTCCAGATCAGGCGCGTTTCCGTCAGGCAGGGAAACGGATTCGGGGGGAATGTCAATGTCACTGAACAGGTTCTCCTGCATGAAGTAATAGTAGCTGCATGGGTGCTCCCTAGGAATTCCCACATACTCATCCAGATTAAAGGTTTTGACTTTTGAAAAGCTGACCTGGCCGGCGCGGTGCATCTCTATCAGCCTGCGGTACATATTGACAGGGGTGGAGCCTGTGGCCAGGCCCAGGACGGTATCCGGCTTGTCCTTGATCTGCTGTACTATTTCAAGTGCTGCCTTATGGTCCCACTCCTGGGCTGTTCCTGTAAATATATGCATTCGTTTTCCTCCTTGTTTATTCGTGTTATTATTGTTATATCACATAAGAAAAAACATGAAAAGAGGAAAACCCGCCATAGGTTTGATAAATGAAAAAAAAGGCACACTATGATAAACTTAATCCGATGAATGCATGCGGACAGCAGCAGGGAATGCAGGGGGAGGAAAAACAGGAGATGAATCTGAAGACCAGAAACACAATCTTCCGCGTCATGTACATACTGGCAGGCAGTTTTATTTATTCCCTTGCCATTAATGCCTTATTTAAGCCCCACCGGCTGCTGAGCAGCGGGGTGACGGGAATAGCCATGATGCTGGAATATCTTTTTCGGATACCCCTCAGTATTTCAGTTATCATACTTAACATACCCTTGTTTTTCGGCAGTTTCCGCTTCCTGGGAAAACGCTTTACATATTTGACCATCCTGGGCATCATGAGTTCTTCCCTCTTCCTGTTCTTAACAGGAAACTGGGCCTTAAAAGTGGAAAATTCAATTGTGGCAGCTATCTTCGGGGGTCTTATATCGGGCGCAGGTACAGGCATTATTATTAAGAATAGGGGTTCTCTTGGGGGAACGGATATCCTGTCCATCATTATTAACAAATACTTTTCCTTCAGCATCGGCGGAATCGGAATGGCCATCAATGCCGTAATCCTTACCTTTGCTGCCTTTCTGTTTAATGTGGAGATGGCCATGCTTACCATCGTTGCCATTTTTGTGGCCAACAAGACGGTGGATGCCATACAGGAGGGCTTTAACCATAAGAAGACGGTAATAATCGTTTCCGAAAAACATAAGGAAATAGCGGATGAATTGCTAAAAAAGGTTAAGAGGGGAATAACTTTTATTGAAGGGGAAGGAGCCTATACAGGGAAGGAAAGGAAGCTGATTTACATGGTGGTCCGGGTAATGGAGCTGTCCCGGACCAGGGACATAGTGCGAAGGATCGATCCGGCAGCCTTTCTTTCCATAATTGATACCCGGGAAGTTGAAGGGAAAGGCTTTTATATCAAGGACCTACTATAGAGAGGAGCTAATGCAAGTGGATCTTAATCGATACATAGACGAGCACAGAGAAGATATCATTCGTGCAGTACAGGAAATTGTCCGCATCCCCAGTGTAGAGGCGGAAGCTCTGCCTGGCAAACCCTTTGGTGAGAAGGTGGACGAGGCCTTGCGCTATTCGCTGGACCTGGCTGAAAGACTGGGCTTTAAGGTAAAGAATGTGGACGGCTATGCCGGCCATGCCGAGTTCGGAGAAGGCGGGGAGACCATGGGCATCCTGTGTCACCTGGACGTGGTGCCGGAAGGCAGCAACTGGACTTATCCTCCCTATGAGGCAAGGATTGTGGATGGGAAAATATACGGGAGGGGGGCATCCGACGATAAAGGGCCCACCATCGGCGCTCTCTATGCAATGAAGGCTGTCATGGAATCAGGCCGGAAAATGAAACGGAAGGTACGCATAATTTTTGGCACCGACGAGGAGAGCGGCTGGAAGGATATGGAGGTTTATTTTCAGAGAGAGTCCATGCCGGACTTTGGAGTTGCTCCCGATGCCAACTACCCCATTATCAATGTGGAAAAGGGAATCGTGAATTTTACCCTGAAGAAAGAGTTTTCCAGGGGCAGCTGTTCAGCAGTGAAGATAAGGTCCCTGAAAGGGGGACATCGTCCCAATATGGTCCCGGACGAGTGCAGCTGTTGTTTCCTGCCTTCAGCAGATCAGGACAAAATCCTGGCTCATCTTCACAGCATGCAGAAGTTTTCAGATTATGAGCTGAGCGCCGGCTTTTGCGAGGATTCCGGCATAGAGGTGACGGCGAAGGGTGTTTCTGCCCATGGCAGCATGCCTGAAAAGGGGAAAAATGCCATAGCCCATATACTGGCCTTCATAAGCACTATGGGCCTGGGAGATAGTGACATGGAGCAGTTCCTGTTGTTTCTGAACAACCGAATCGGAACCGATACCACGGGAGCGGGGCTTAACCTGGCTTTGGAGGATGAGGTATCCGGGAAGCTTACTCTGAATTTGGGAATGATTTCAGTGGATGAAAGCCGGGGAGAGGCGGTATTCAATATCCGCTATCCCGTTACCTTCAGCAAGCAGGAGATAATGGACAATATAAGAGCTGCACTTGAAGGCAGCGGAGTGGAGGTAGAGTTCGGTGAATTTCAGGCTCCTCTTCATGTGCCCGAGTCAGGCTTCCTGGTGGATACTCTGAAGGGGGTATATACCGAGCAGACCGGGCAGCCTGCCCAAGCTCTGGCGATTGGCGGAGGAACCTACGCAAGGGCCATCAGGAATGCAGTGGCATTTGGTGCTCAGTTTCCGGGAAGACCGGATGTAGCCCATGAGAAAGATGAATATATTGATATTGAGGATTTGATTTTGCATACCAAAATCTATGCCCATGCCATAGCAGCCCTATGCTGTGAATAGGAAGTGCTGTCATCTGCAGCATGCCAATGTACAATACAAGGCAAATATCATGAGGAATGGTTCTTTAGGAACAAGCCTTTTGTCTCAATTGAGATAAAAGGTTTATTTATACATAATATGCGATAGGGGAGGCGATGAAAAGAATGAAGCTGACAGGAGCACAGGTATTAGTTGAATGCCTGAAGGAACAAGAGGTGGACTTGATTTTCGGATATCCGGGAGGGGCTGTCCTGCCTATTTATGATGTCTTATACAATACCAGGGAGATAACGCATATCCTGACAGCCCATGAGCAGGGAGCAACCCATGCCGCGGAAGGATATGCACGTGCCACGGGGAAACCCGGGGTGGTGCTGGTAACATCCGGGCCGGGAGCAACCAACACTGTTACAGGAATTGCAGATGCCTACATGGATTCGGTACCCCTGGTTGTGTTCAGCGGTCAGGTAACCAACGAGCTTTTGGGGCGGGACTCCTTTCAGGAGGTCGATATTGCCGGCATAACCATGCCCATTACCAAGCATAATTACATTGTCAAGGATGCCGAAAGGCTGCCCCATATTATACGGGAAGCTTTTGACATTGCAAGAAGCGGGCGTCCCGGGCCTGTGGTGGTTGATATTCCCAAGGATGTTCAGAATACATTAATAAGCTATCAGCCCGGTGACGGCCGGCCAATGGAATGGAAGACCAGGGAGAAGTGGTACGAAGAAGCCGAAAACAATATAGTTAACATGGAGAGGGCCCTGGAGGCGATTAATAAAAGCACCCGGCCTGTCATCTATGCAGGGGGCGGAGTAAATATTTCCGGTGCCCACAAGGAGCTGCTGGAATTTGCAGAAAAGATCAAGGCTCCTGTATGTGTCTCCCTCATGGGAATGGGAGCTTTCCCGGGGACTCACCCATACTTTTTGGGCATGGTAGGCATGCACGGCACCAGGTATGCCAATTACTCGGTATCCCACAGCGACTGCCTGATTGCCGTAGGCGCCCGCTTCAGCGATCGGGTTGTCAGCAGGGTGGAAAAATTTGCACCTGAAGCAACTATCATTCACATAGACATTGATCCTGCAGAAATAAGTAAAAATGTACCTACCCATGTTCCCCTTTGCGGAGATGTTAAGGAAATGCTGACAGAACTGATGGGCAGGGTGGATGAAAAGGCCGAAAGCGAATGGAACAGGCAGGTAAGGGAATGGAAAGAAAAATACCCGTTGAAATACCGGGGAAAGGGGTCACTGAGCCCTCAGTATGTAATCGAAAAGCTGTATGAGTTAACCGAAGGAAAGGCCGTCATCACAACGGAAGTGGGTCAGAATCAAATGTGGGCTGCTCAGTTTTTCAAATATACTGAACCCAGAACATTTCTGACCTCGGGAGGGCTGGGTGCCATGGGTTTTGGCCTGGGAGCCTCCATAGGAGCGGCAATGGGGCGGCCGGATCGCAGGGTAATTAACATTGCGGGAGACGGCAGCTTTAAGATGAACTCTACCGAGCTGGCTACCGTCTCCAAGTATAAGGTGCCGATTATTCAGCTGGTGCTGAATAACCATACCCTGGGCATGGTGCGCCAGTGGCAGGATCTCTTCTTTCAGGGACGGTTCTCCCAAAGCACCCTGGGCCCCGACGTGGATTTCATAAAGCTGGCTCAGGCCTACGGCATAAGGGGCTATAGAATATCGGCCAATGAGGAAGTGGAAGAAGTGCTTAAGAAAGCGCTTTCCCTGAATGAGCCGGTGGTGGTGGAGTGTGATATCAATCCCGATGAGAAGGTGTATCCAATGGTGCCTCCGGGTGCGGCCATTGATGATCTGATAGACTAGCCGGCGAATCACTTGAAAATAAATGCCAAATTTGTTGTAATAAGGCTCATATATATGGTAGCATATATATAAGCCTTGTTCATTTTTCAGTGATACTGATATTTTACAAGGCTGGGTGACAGGAAACCATTGCCGCACTGGATTGGAGAAACACCGAAGATGAGGGGAATCAAGCGGAAGAGATTGAGATTAATTCTGTTTCTGTTAGCAGGGATAACAGCAGCTGCCATAGTAATTTTCACAGCTATAGATTTTTATGTCAGGAATGCATACAGCCAAAAAATATTGACCCCGGAAGAGGCTGCGGAAGAGAAGGCTGACTGTATTCTGATCTTAGGCGCAGGTGTATGGGACAGCGGACCCAGCCATATGTTGGAGGATCGGCTTCTGCAGGGCATCGATCTGTACCTGAATGGTGCTTCTGACAGACTGCTCATGAGCGGAGACCACGGCAGCAAGGATTACGACGAAGTCAATACCATGAAAAACTTCGCCAGGGAAAGGGGCATT
>DUOA01000031.1 GCA_012839095.1 Clostridiales bacterium | reverse complement strand
GAATACAGGATTACAAACGAGCAGCCACGATTGGACTTCTGGAATGTAAAATAAGATCCATTATTATTCCCCTGCTGGGAGATCATGTGTTACGGGAAGCGAACCATTTTCTGAGGATACTGAAGCTTTTAAGAAAGTAAGATATTTATATAATAGCAGCCAATGACATAAAAGCTTATAAATCTTTCAATTCTGGTGGAGTGCATTTGATAATTACATTATCCGATTGTACTCCACCAAGTCATAGACGAAAACAGGTTTACATGTTAAGATTAGCAGTGAAAGATAATATTTTATCTGAAAGAAATTATTAAAAAACATTAGGAGAAATGGAAATGATAAACCGGAATGCATTGAAAACAAGGGTATTGAGTTCATTGGAAAAGGTTTTTGCTGATGAGGAGCTTAGAGCGCCTGAATGGAAAAGCGGAACAATGCTTAATAACGAAACTTACTCTTTTCAGGTTGCATATCATTGGGACAATTACATGTTGAAGAATGTTAAGGTGGAAGTCAGATCAGAACTGGCTCCGCATATCACCATATATTCGGTTGGTTTGGTACCTTCCGATATGCCCTGCTACTGGGATCATGATGATAATGTCCTTAGAACAACCCCGGGACTGTATCCGGACCCGCTCATGAAAACAAGCTGTGAAGGGATCACACTTTTGCCAAAACAATGGCGTTCACTTTGGGTGAAGATAAGCCCTGAAGGACAGGCAAAAGCCGGAATCTATCCCATCGAAATTGTTTTTTGCTCTAAAGAAGGAGAAGAACTGGGAGAAGCAGTTTTTTCCCTTGAGCTGTTTGAAACGGCTCTGCCCCCACAGAGTCTCATCCATACTTCATGGTTTCATACTGACTGCATTGCAACCTATTACAGCCTGGAAGTCTTCAGCGAGGAGCATTGGGAGCGTATAGGACAATTTCTTGAAACTGCAGTAAAATACGGAATCAACATGATCTTAACACCTTTATTCACTCCACCTCTGGATACCGAGGTAGGAGGCGAGAGGCCGACAGTTCAGCTGGTAGGTGTTGAAAAGGTCAATGATCAATATCATTTCAACTTTGACAAGCTTGAAAGATGGGTTTCACTTTGTCTTGAAAAGGGCGTTCAATACTTTGAGCTCTCCCATTTGTTTACCCAGTGGGGAGCGAAACATGCGCCCAAAATAATGGCAACTGAAAATGGCGAGTATAAACGTATTTTCGGATGGGATACCGATGCAGCAGGACCGGCCTACAGAAATTTTCTGGAACAATTCCTGCCTGAGCTGCTTAAATTCATAGAAGCAAAGGGCTTGGAAGAAAGGGTTTATTTCCATGTTTCGGATGAACCTCATATGAGTGATTTAGAGAGTTATCGGGCAGCTTCCGGTATAATAAGGGAACTTGTACAAGGTTATCCCATTATTGACGCATTATCAAATTATGAGTTTTATGAAGCCGGATTGGTTCCCAACCCCATTCCTTCCAACGATCATATTGAGGATTTTCTTGAAAACGGGGTGGAGAAGCTCTGGACCTATTATTGTTGTGCTCAGTATAAAAAGGTTGCAAACCGATTCTTTAACATGCCCTCTGCAAGAAGCAGGATTTTAGGTATGCAGCTCTATAAATTTGACATACATGGCTTCCTTCAGTGGGGATATAACTTCTGGTATTCTCAGCACTCAAAATATCCCATTGATCCCTTTAAGGTTACTGATGCGGCCCAGGCTTTTCCCAGCGGTGATCCTTTTTCTGTCTATCCCGGAGCAGACAGTCCCATTGTTTCACTGCGCCTGCAGGTATTCTATGAAGCACTTCAGGATTTGCGGGCATTAAAGCTTCTTGAAAGCCATATCGGCAGGGAAAAGGTAATTGAGCTTCTGGAGGAAGATCTGGATAAGCCTATAACCTTTAGTGAATACCCAACCGATGCAGAGTGGCTGCTGAGAAAAAGAGAAAAGATCAACAGAATTATACAGGAATACAATAATTAAACTGGTTGATTGTGACATAATCAGTATCGCAAAACTTTACAAATACAAGAAGGCAGGAGCAAGGCCGCCTGCCTTCTTTGCTGCAGGTTCTTCAATTTCCTTTTCTTAATATTTTCATTAATTATTTTGCGAATTCCGGTATAATTTATGATATACTTTTTCTGGATCTTGTCTTCATAAATATG
>DUOA01000030.1 GCA_012839095.1 Clostridiales bacterium | reverse complement strand
TGTCTCAAAAAAAGCTAAGCAGCCGAGAGAAGTTATTTTACGGGTTCGGAGATCTTTCCACTTCACTTGTCTGGACAGTTACAACTACCTGGGTCATATTCTTCTTCACCGACATATTTGGTATTTCTGCCATGGCGGCCGGTACCCTGATGCTGATCTCACGTATTTATGATGCAGCCATTGATCCCATTATAGGGGCCATGATAGACAGAACTAATACCAAGTACGGAAGGGCAAGGCCTTACTTGTTATGGCTTGCTGTCCCATACGGCCTGGCAGGTTGTCTGCTGTTTTTCACACCAAATTTAAGCGCAACCGGTAAACTGATTTACGCCTATGTCTTCTATTTCGCTCTTGTCACAATTTACTCCCTTATTAACATCCCCTACAACACCATGATCAGCCTCATGACAAAGGATCAGAAGGAACGTTCACAGCTCTCGCGGAACAGGCTGCTCTTTGCCATGGCGGCATATATATTCGTCAGCTTTATTCCGGCCATTGCCAATATCCTGGGAAACGGTGAAACCACACTGCAGATCCAGCGGACAGGTTTTTTCCGCACAGCCATTATACTGGGCGCCTTAGCTGCTTGCGGATGGCTGCTCACCTTCTTTAACACCAGGGAGCATGTGTACGAAACTCTTAAGACAAAACAGGAGCAGCAGAGCATACTGAAACAGCTGCGTATCCTCTCAAAAAACCGGCCATGGATTATCACCACCCTGATGACCCTCTTTACCAATATGCGCATCGGAATATTAACCTCAATGGTGGCTTATTACAGCAAATACTATCTGATGAAACCTGAGGGTTTTTCCACAGTAGTTCTGGTTCCCACCATCCTTGGGGTTATGCTGGGCCTTGTCTTGGGGCCCATGCTGATCAACCGGGTAAGTGTTCGAAGGGCTATCCTTATTGCATCATCAGTAAGCATCCTGGCCAGCGTACTGATTTGGGTTGCAGGGTCAAATACAGTCTTCTTAATCATCGTTATGGCAGTCTTCGGCATCTCCCAGGGGGTTCCCAGTGTAGCAACCTATCCTATGTACGGCGATGCAGTGGAATATGGAGAATGGAAAACCGGTACACGTATAGAGGGAATGATATATGCATCCTACACCTTTATGCAGCAGGTTGCCTCCGGCGTCGCCGGTTTCCTGATCGGATCCGCCCTTACCCTGCTTGGATATAGCAGCGAACTGGCCGTACAAAGCGATATTACCATAAGAGGTATTTCCTTTATTTTTGTAATTGCTCCTATTATTCTGTCTCTTCTTGTAATACTGGTAATGTCCTTTTATCCCCTGGATAAGGAAAAATATAATAAGATTGTGCACGATCTGGCAACACGCAGCAGCGAAAGTGCAGCAGGAGGTATGTAAATGCTTCGGGATTTATACAAACCAAGAGAAGGAAAGCGTATGCGCGCTTCCAGCTACGACCGTACAGGAGGAAATTTTGATTTTTACACCTTTAATGCAGGAGAAAGAAAAACAATTTTTGATGTAGAGACTCCAGGCTGCATCACCCATATCTGGGTGACCATGGGCACCTACCCCCACCGCCCGGAAGCAATGCTGGAACGAAAAGTTGTTCTGCGCATGTACTGGGACAGCGAGGAAACCCCCAGTGTGGAAGCACCTATAGGTGATTTCTTTGGAATGGGTCACGGCATGAGCAAAAATTTTGTTTCCGTCCCCCTTACCATGTCTCCTCAGGACGGCCGCGGTTACAACTGTTATTTCCCCATGCCTTTTTCCTCGGCAGCCCGCATCGAAGTAGTCAATGAGGCTGACGAGATGATAATGTTCTACTACTATGTGGATTATGAAGAATACAAAACAGCACCGGACAGCCCGCTGCGCTTTCATGCCCAGTGGCGCCGGGAACTTACGCAGGGGATTGATGACAGTGAAGTAAGAGGTGAGGAATTCCAGTTTAGCGGATACAATAACAGCATAGAAAACAATTACGTCATTCTGGATGCACGCGGTAAGGGACACTATGCAGGCTGCAACCTTAATATTCATAACTTAAGGTACACCAATGATATGAACTGGCCGGGCGAGGGCGATGACATGATTGTCATAGATGACGAGCCCTGGCCGCCCCGCCTGCACGGTACCGGATGCGAGGACTATTTCGGCACGGCCTTCTGTCCCCTGCAGGAATATAACGCCCCCTTTCATGGCATCATCCTGCCGGGAGGCGAAAACTGGTTCGGTAAAATAACCTACTACCGTTATCATGTTTTGGACCCAATCATGTTTGAAAAATCCATAAAGGTAACAATCGAACACGGGCACAACAACAACCGTTCAGATGATTACTCATCTACGGCATACTGGTATCAGACTGAACCTCATGTATACCATCCAATCCTGCCTGTCGAACAGCGGATGCCCCTTCCCGATATCAGGCGCAATCCACAAACCCTGTTCCGCATGAAAGGTGAACGGGATGCATATGCGAAGAAAATGGGCATAGAATAAAGGCAACTACCGGGCTGATATCAGCGAAGCTCATCCCCTGCTGATATCAGCTTCTTTTTTAATTAGGACAGGCTGCATTTCCCTGCCAATTGATGGATTTCTTGCGGCGGTGTATAATTAGATCTGGAATGCTGCTATGAAACCGGCCTGCATTAATAATTTATAGGTGCTTCGATATGGATATTACAAATCTCTCTCCCTATGTACGCGTTGCAAAAGACAGCCTCATACCTGCAAACATTCATCTGCGGGAAAGGGTTATCTTTGACTATGAGCTGGTTTACTTAAAAAGCGGTGAGATTATTCTGACGGTAGAGGATAAGACATATCACTGCATACCAGGTGACATACTATTTCTTCAGCCGCGTACCACTCATTCAGTGAAAAACCTGTCCGGAAAACCGGTTCATCAGCCCCATGTGCATTTTGACTTATGTCATGAGGAAAACAGTCCGGAAGTAAAGGTATCCTTCCGCCCTCTTCCCCGCATCCAGCCTGATGAGATGCATCTCTTCCGCCCCATTCTTAACATAGAGGGAATTGGGGAGCCTCCCGCTGTTCTACGCCTGCAGGACCCCCGCAGCTTTGAACACAAATTGTTTGCTCTCATACGGGAATTCAACAGCCAGATGCCATATCGGGATATAGCCGTAAAGGGGCTTTTCATCAACCTGTGGACCTATTATCTGCGGGAGCTGTACCTCAGTCAAAATGAAAATGAACGCATAACCATGCTGACTTTCAGACAGGTAAAGGATTACATGGACGCTCACCTTGATCAGAATTTAACCCTGGATGAACTGGCTGAGTATGTACACTTGAGCAAGTATTATATCGTGCACCTGTTTAAAGAAATATACGGCATGTCTCCTATTCAGTACCACCGGTTTCAGCGCATTAAAAAAGCAAAGGAATTAATCCAGTTTTCCGATATGTCCATCCAGCAGGTTTCTGAGCAGGTAGG
>DUOA01000029.1 GCA_012839095.1 Clostridiales bacterium | reverse complement strand
GACAGCACACAGGAAGCAATAAAAGTAATTGTTTATAATGATTAACTGGCTCCTAAATGCTTGCCTGCCGGACATCATTCATGCTACAATTTGTAAAAGCTGCAAATTGGAGTGAGAGCGATGTCCGGTTCCATTATGGGTAAGAATTTCAGTATAGCAACCTGGGGTGAATCCCATGGAAAAGGCCTGGGTGTGGTTATTGACGGCTGCCCTGCCGGAATTCCCCTGTCAGAGGAAGACATACAGAAAGACTTGGACAGGAGAAGGCCTGGCCAGTCCCCCTTTTCAACTCCCCGCAAGGAAAGCGATAAGATCGAAATTCTATCCGGGGTTTTTGAAGGACGCACCACCGGAACGCCCATCTCACTTATCCTTTATAACACCAATCAAAGGCCTTATGACTATTCGGAAATATCCAAAATATACAGGCCCGGACATGCCGATTATACCTATGATCAAAAGTATGGCTTTCGTGATTACCGTGGAGGCGGACGTTCTTCCGGCCGGGAAACGGCAGCGCGGGTGGCAGCGGGAGCTGTAGCAAAAAAGATACTCAAAGAATTAGGGGTTCAGATAACCGCCTATACCCTTTCCATTGGGGATGTGGAAATTGACAGAAGCCGCTTTGACCATGATGAGATATACAGAAACTTTCTTGCCATGCCCGATAAGGAGGCGGCTGTCCGGGCGGAGGCCCTGCTCCATAAGCGGAAGGAAGCCGAGGATTCCGCAGGCGGCGTGGTTGAATGCCTGATAGAGGGGCTGCCCAGCGGCGTGGGCGAGCCGGTATTTGAAAAGCTGGATGCGGTTCTTGCCAGAGCTATAGTTTCCATAGGTGCGGTTAAAGGCTTCGAAGTAGGAAGCGGTTTTGCCGCATCAAAAATGCCTGGTTCCTATAATAACGATGAATTCAGGTACGATGAAGAAGACAGGCTGCATAAGCTTACCAATCATGCAGGCGGAATTACAGGTGGAATCAGCGAAGGTTTTCCCATTGTTTTTCGGGCTGCTTTCAAGCCGACTTCATCCATTCATGCAAAACAAAAGACTGTTGATAAAGAGGGGAATAATGTTGAAATTCAGATTGAAGGCAGACATGATCCCATTATTGTCCCCCGGGCAGTCATTGTGGTAGAGGCCATGACTGCCATTACCCTGGTGGATTACCTCTTTCAGCGCATCCTGTCCAGGATGGATCTTATTAAGAAAGCTCTTACATAAGAATGGTTGGAACAGGATAATCAGCTAATCTATGAGATGTTATATGGAATATACAATACAAGACATAGCACATAAGCCAATTAATGCTATAGATGAAAGAAACTGAGGAGGTTATTCAATTGAATAGGCCTATTCGCGCCATGATGATTGGAGCTCATCCGGACGATTGTGATATACGCTGCGGCGGGCTCGCGTTAAAATATGCCAGGGCCGGGCATCAGGTTAAATTCCTGTCCCTGGTGGACGGCAGGGGAGGCCATCATGAGATGAGCCCGGAGGATGTGGCTGCTCGCCGTCTGAAGGAGACCCAGGCTGTAGCCAGGCTGGCCGGCATAGAGTACGATGTCTGGGACATATTCGATTGTGAGCTCACAGCTGACATAGAAACGCGAAAGCGCCTGGTTCGCGCCATCCGTGAGTTCAACCCGGATATTATTTTCTGCTGCCGTCCCAATGACTATCATCCGGACCATCGAAATGCTTCACTGCTGGTGCAGGACGCTTCCTATCTGCTGATTGTTCCCAACTTCTGTCCCGATGCGCCTGCAATGAAAAAACTGCCTGTGATTCTGCATTTTTATGACGGCTTTAAGAATCCGCCTTTTGAAGCTGAAGTGGCTGTGGATATAGATGATGTCATCGAAGACAAATATCGCATGCTGGCCTGTCATGAGTCACAGGTTTTCGAATGGCTTCCTTATACCCTGGGTACTTTGGATACCGTACCCGAAGATCCTGATGCCCGTTTTGAGTGGCTGCGCCAGCCCAGGCTGCCTGAGGATGGTCAGATTGATGAGTCCATTCTGCAAAGCAAGCAAATCGGGGTCGTGTCTGAATACAGGGAAGCGATACCTGCCATTAAATACCGTAAAAAGCTGATTGAACGTTATGGTGAAAGAGGCAAGTCCATCCGTTTTGCTGAAGTGTTTTCAGTCAGTGAATACGGAGCACCGCTTACTGAGGAAGCAGAAAGAGAACTGCTGCCTTTCTGAAATAATAAACAATTTTCTATTTCATTATTATCAGGAAGCTGAGACCGTTCTTCAGTTATAAAATTTCACTTTGGCCTTAAACTTAGTTTTCTTTAGTATTGAGCAAGTGGTTTTCATATGGTATAATTTGGTTATAGTGAAGGTAATTGGATATGTCAGGGTGTGGTTGCCTCCTTGATCTTACAAAGGAGAAAGGAGGTGCTGCGATATGCTAACAATATTTCAATCGTTGTCGTTAATGATATCGTTTGGATTGCTGTTAATATCGCTTATCTCCTATTTGGATGATAAAAAATAATCACCCTGCACGGCCATGCATGGGTGATTAACTTAATGTTATAACCCTGTAAGGCAACCGCACCTAATGCGGTTTTCAGTTACCTTCACTTATATTTTAACACATACTTAAAAATTGTAAACCTTTTTATTGAATTTTTTATCTGAAAATCCCTGAGATATTTCTCCGGCAATGGTGGGCAACACCATTAATTTCCAATAACGTTGCTTCTGAATGTTTGCAGAATTATGACCAGTTATGTGGTATGATTAAAAATATGAAAACCACTAAGAAAAGGCGGGAAACAGGTGATACTTGGAATCGGGCTGGATATGATTGAAACGGCCAGGGTAAAAAAGTCTCTAAAGAATCCCAGGTTTATAGATAAGGTCTACACTTCTGAAGAACAAAAGTATTTAAGCTCCCGTAACGGAAATGCCCAGTCGGCAGCGGGAATCTTTGCTGCCAAGGAAGCGGTATCCAAGGCACTGGGGACAGGCTTTGGTGCTGTCAGGTGGAAGGAAATAGAAATCCTTCGGAACGGGCGAGGAAAGCCTTATGCCAGGCTGCACGGCGCTGCCCTAAAGCGAATGAAGGACATGGGGGGCAGGCATGTACATGTATCCATCACACATTTGAAGGAATTGGCTGCCGCTCAGGCAATTATAGAAGGAGAGCCCGTTGGCTTTGATGAGACTGGAGAAGGTGCGACCGTCGGCAATGACGATGCTGTAGAAGGAGAAACCGTCAGCTGTGGTGAGAGTGCAGAAGGAGAAACCGTCGGCAATGGCAAGGATGAAGAAGTAGAGCCCGCCTGTAATGATGAAGGAACGGATTGAGGTGACGAAGCATGTTTGTGGTTACCCCTTCACAGATGAGAAGAATTGACCAGAGAGCCATCGAGGAGTTTAACATTCCGGGTATTGTCCTCATGGAAAATGCCGCTCTGCAGACTGTGCAGGTAATACTGAAGTATTTTCCTTTGGAACCCAAAAAGATTACCCATGCACTTATTTTAGCCGGATGCGGCAATAACGGAGGTGACGGCCTGGCCATTGCCAGACACCTCTTTCTGAGGGGATACCGGACTACCGTTCTGATAATCAGCGAAGATGGCAGAAAACCCCGCGGTGATGCAGAGATTAACCTGAGGGCACTTCAGGCACTGGAAGTTCATCAGCCGAATTCCAGGCAGGAAAATTCCGCGCTGAACTTACTGAATATCCTGCAGGAAGAAGTCGCAGGTGACAGAAACCTGAATAACCTGCAAAACAAAGCGGTACAGACTCAAACAACTCCGCTCCAAATCCACTGGTTGAAAAAAGATGAGGATCTGGCCCAATCACTTCCCCTTCTTCATGAATCCGATCTTGTCATAGATGCATTATTTGGAACCGGGCTGGACAGGCCTGTTACCGGCTTGTATGCTGCTTCCATTGATGCCGTCAACCAGTCCGGAAAACCGGTTGTGTCGGTGGACATTCCGTCAGGCATAAACGGGGAAACCGGTAAGGTTATGGGATCGGCCGTCCGGGCATGCCATACGGTTGCCTATGGGTATTTAAAACCCGGTCATCTCCTGTTTCCGGGAAGGGAGTTTTCCGGACAGGTGCATGTAGTCCCAATCAGCCTTCCGACAGACAGTGCACAAAGTGTAAAGACTGACATGTTTACCATAAACGATGAGGTAGCAGCACAAATGCTGAAGCCCCGTCCCCGGGACGGCCACAAGGGCACCTTTGGCAAGGTTGCTGTTATTGCCGGCTCTCCGGGTCTTACCGGGGCTGCCCACCTGACATCCCTGGCAGCCCAGCGTACGGGAGCGGGGCTGGTTACCCTGGGAATTCCGGATTCACTAAACCCGATCATGGAGCAAAAACTGACGGAAGTTATGACTTTTCCTCTGGAGGACAGGGGTGAAGGCCATCTGGTTACCGAGTCCCTTAAAGATGTAACAGAGCTGCTTCAGGATAAGGATGTACTTGCCTTCGGTCCTGGCTGCGGAAAAAAATCCGGTGTTCTTGAAATATTGAGGAATATTTTGGGCAGGTTTAATATACCCATAGTAATAGACGCAGATGGCCTGAATCATATATCAAAGGATATGAATCTGCTTTCAGCCCATACTGCTCCCGTGGTTGTTACCCCCCACCCGGGAGAACTTTCCCGCATGACAGGCTGGAAAGTGGAGGATATAATGAATCAGCCGATAGAAGCGGCTGCCCGGCTTGCAGACCAATATGGCTGCATTGTCCTTCTGAAAGGTGCGGCCTCTGTTGTCGCAAGCCCCGAGGGCAGGGTGTATATAAATGCATCGGGCAACGCCGGCATGGCCAAAGGAGGCAGCGGTGATGTTCTCACCGGCATGATTGCATCTATGATTGCCCAGGGTTATCCGCCCTTTGAAGCAGCAGTTCTGGGATGCTATATCCATGGCCGGGCAGGAGATCAGGCTTCCGCTAAGCTGGGGGAGACGGGTATGCTGGCAGGAGACATCATAGATGCCATACCCCTTGTCTTTATGCAGCTTCGTGGTGAGGCATAAGGGGGATTTTCCTTATTTATAGGCATTATAAACACTGCATTATCGTGATAATCACAGTACTGCCGGCGAAGGCATAAGTGGCAGAATTTGCATAGAGGATTTTTCCGCTGCTTATAGAATATACTATTGGGGAAATCTGTGTATAAGATTGTTTGTATTATAGGAGGTGCCCTCTGTGGCTGAGTTGAAGAAAATTCTGGTAAGCTTGCCTGATAGTCTTTTAAGAGAAGTGGACGAGATCGTAGCTATTGAAAAGAAAAACAGAAGTGAATTTATTCGGGAAGCAATGAAACTTTATATCAGGGAAAGACATAGACTGGAAATAAGAGAGAAAATGAAGAAAGGCTACGAGGAAATGGCCAGAATCAATGCCGAGCTGACGGAAGTCGGCATGAAATCGGATATGGTGTCCTTGGAAGTCTATGAGGCCATCTTATCGGAGTGTGAATAGAATATGGTCAGAAGAGGAGAAATTTACTACGCTGATCTGAGCCCTGTGGTGGGCTCCGAACAGGGTGGTGTACGGCCGGTGCTGATAGTCCAGAACGACATTGGCAACAAATACAGCCCTACGGTTATCATCGCAGCAATTACCTCCCAGATTAACAAGGGGAAACTGCCCACTCATGTGGAGATATGCGCCGAAGATTACGGGCTGCCAAAGGATTCGGTAATTTTACTGGAGCAGATTCGCACAATAGATAAAAAACGGCTTAAGGAAAAGATTGGCTATCTCTCCCCCGACATAATGAAATCGGTGGATGAAGCCTTGCAAATCAGTTTTGGTTTGATTGAGCTGTAAAAGGGGATTGTAGGTACAAGAGAAGAGCTTACGATTCCCTTTTTTTGTACCTGCAGCAGAGAAGCCGTGAATATGCGGTTTACCTGCCTTCGGACAAGCTTAATGTTTGATATACAGATACAAGAAAAAATTAGCTTACATGTTTAACATACAGATAAAATAAAAAATCCACAGGGGAAACACCACCACTATTGCTCATACTGCGTTCAGCATTATATAATACATACTGTCGGATGAAGATAAAGGAGTCCTTTACATATGATAAACAGAAAGGTTATAAATGAGTATCTCTTGATTATTCTGGGCTGCCTCATGACTGCCCTTTCCTTCAATTTCTTTTTCATACCCAATGAGATAGCACCGGGAGGATTAAGCGGAATTGCCACTGTCCTTTATTATCTATTCCGCTTTCCCGTAGGCGTCACCACTCTGGCTCTTAACGTTCCCTTGTTTCTGGCAGGCATCCGTCAGCTGGGAGGGCGCTTTGGCCTCCGTACCCTGGTGGCTACCATCCTGCTTTCTGTCTTCATCGATTTAGTCAAAGTACCCGCCTTAACCGAGGACAGCCTGCTGGCTTCCATCTACGGCGGTTTTTTGATGGGCATCGGCCTGGGCATTATTTTCCGAATGAATGCAACCACAGGCGGTACCGACTTGTTTGCCAAGATCATACACCAATACTTCCCATCCATCACCATAGCATGGGTTCTCTTTGCCGTGGACTTCCTGGTTGTTTTGGCAGCAGCTGTTCTCTTGGGGCCAAGTCAAGGCCTTTATGCCATTGTTGCTCTGGCCTTGGGAGCAAAAGTAATTGACCTGGTGCAGGAGGGCCTCAATACTGCGAAGGCATTTTTTGTTATCTCGGACCATGCCGAAGCTATTTCAAAGCGCATAATTGAAGAAATGGACCGGGGAGTCACCCTGCTGGATGGAAAGGGAGCCTATACCGGAAATGAAAAGAATGTGATTCTTTGTGTAGTGCGCCGTACCCAGATAACCCAGCTCAAGGGCATTATTAATGACATTGACCCTGCCGCTTTTGTACTGGTGGCAGATGTAAGGGAAGTCATGGGGGAAGGATTTTAGTCCTTCGGCCTGTATTTCTCCACCAGATCCCTGACCCAGAGCCGGTGAGGCCCTTCCACCACGGAAAAGGGTTCCTGTTCTTCTCCCTCAACACGGGGAAACAAGAGTATCTTAGGGCCCTTTCTGGTTTGATTTTCCCACACATGTGTATGAAAAAGTACATATTCCAGGTATCCTTCCTTGTAGACTATGAGGGTGATTTCGCTCCAGGGCTTGGCAGAAATCTTTGCAAAGTGCTCGTCTTCCCGGATGGGCACCTGGATGACGGCAGTACGGCCGTCTTCGGAGGTGACAAAGCGGTTGCCGGTCTCCGGAACTACGATGACAGCCCCGGCAAGAGGCTCTTCCGAGAAACCGTCCACCACCTGAGGCTGGAGATAACCGTAATGCCTGCTGGCCTGCTCTGCAGCTTGAAAGGCCTGAATTTGCCTGCTCACTATGGAATCATAGGGAATAAAGCTGCCTATATAAAGAAGAACCATGGCAAAGGCAAGGGCGAGTATGGATATCAGAGCCTGGAATGAAGCGCTGATTCTTGATTTCCAAAGCGTTCCACTTTTGGCTCCCTGCCTTTCCCATATTCTCCGGTTCTTTTTAAGTCTCGCACTGCTAATTCCTTCGATTTCCTTGAGTCGCTGGGTTTCCCTAAGTTTCCGGGGTTCTCCACATTCCTTGTGCCCACGGGGTTTTTGGGTTTTCATAGGGTAGTCACCTCCAGTACATTCTATTCATATCCCTTGACCGGTAGACACCAAAATTTTCATCTTAGTTCTTTGACCGGTATAGGGGAGTATGCTATAATTAAACCATTGATGTAAGCGTTTACATACAGTATTTTCCTAAGCAGATAGGGATACATTACAGGTAAGAACAGGATGTAAAGTGATAAAGGAGGCAGTTTTATGGATAAGCTGTTTACAATCAAGGATCGGGTTGCTGTTATAACCGGCGCTACCGGCGTTTTGTGTGCGGAAATGGCCCGGGAAATGGCCAGAAGAGGAGCCAGGGTGGTAGTTATGAGTACCGCTCAGGAGCGGGCTGACAATCTGACAGAGAAAATCAGGAGCGAGGGCGGTACTGCTCTGGGCGTTGCCGTTGATGTTCTGGATAAGGACAGCCTGATCAGGGCCAGGGAACGAATTGTGGAGACTTTCGGACGAATTGATATCCTGATAAACGGTGCCGGCGGCAATCACAAGTCCGCAACCGTATCCCCGGATTTCAGCTTCTTTGATATCCCGGCAGATGCCCTGCAGTGGGTGTTCAACCTTAACGTTCTTGGCACCGTGCTGGCTACTCAGGTATTTGGAGAAGTCATGGTAAAGCAGGGCAAGGGAAGCATAATCAATATTTCCTCCATGAACTCCTATCGGCCCCTTACCAATATTGCAGCCTATTCGGCCGCCAAGGCAAGCATCAACAATTTTACCCAATGGATGGCTGTTCACTTCAATCATAATTATTCTGCCGACATTCGTGTCAATGCAGTTGCTCCGGGCTTCTTCCATACCCGTCAGAACCATTTCCTGCTTGTAGATGAAAAGACCGGCGAGCCCACGCCACGGGCAAAGCAGATTCTTGGACATACCCCCATGAACCGCTACGGAGTACCCGAGGACCTTCTGGGAACGGTTATATGGCTGGCTTCCGACGCATCCGCCTTTGTAAACGGGGTAGTGGTACCGGTGGACGGAGGTTTCTCCGCTTACTCAGGAGTCTGAGGAGTCTGATATTTAGAAGTACCGAGCTGCCTTTAATGCCATTGCACATCCCGCATTTTTGGAATGGTAATCTGAAATCAAAGGGTGTATGGCAGCTGCCCGTTTCCTGAGTGTTTGAAAGGTGGTTAGCATGATGATAAATATGCAGGACATTATACATAAAAGCGATACCGGCTTAAGCACCGATGTTTTGGAGGCTGCCCTGGCTGAATCCCTGAAGGCATATGGAAAACCTCTTAAGAAGGTGCTGCTTCTGCCTCCGGACCTGACCCGGTTCCATTCGGGCACCGGAATGCTGACAAATATATATTACAAATTGCTGTCGGATACCTGTCAGGTGGATATAATGCCTGCACTTGGCACCCATATGCCAATGACTGACGAAGAGCTTAATGAAATGTTCGGCAGCCAAATCCCCAAGGATCGTTTCCTGGTACACAACTGGCGGGAAGATGTGGTGACCATCGGACAGGTTCCCGGCAGGTTTGTTAAAGAGGTATCCGGCGGGCTGCTTGACTATGATATCGATGTGCAGATTAACAGACGGATACTGGATCCTTCATATGACCTAATTATTTCCCTTGGCCAGGTTGTGCCTCATGAAGTGGTGGGCATGGCCAATTATACCAAGAATGTGGTGGTAGGCTGCGGCGGCTTCGATATCATAAACAAAAGCCACATGCTGGGCGCCGTATACGGTATGGAACGTATGATGGGCCGGGCGGATACCCCCGTCCGCAGGGTGTTTGACTATGCCGAGGAGCACTTCCTTAAGGACATTCCCTTGATGTATGTGCTGACCGTTACCACTCAGGATGAGGGAAGTACAAGTATCAACGGGCTGTTTATCGGCCGCAGCAAAAACATTTTTAATGAAGCAGTCTCCTTAAGCCAGCAGAAAAACCTTACCTTTATGGACAAACCTTTTGATAAGGTTGTCGTATTCCTGGATCCGGTTGAGTTCAAGAGCACATGGCTGGGCAATAAGGCGGTGTACCGCACGCGGATGGCTATTGCCGATGACGGAGAACTTATAGTACTGGCCCCCGGTGTAAGGGTTTTTGGAGAGGATAAGGAAAACGACAGGTTTATCCGTAAATACGGCTATGCCGGCCGGGACCAGATCTTAGAGATGTATAAGACAAATGAGGATCTGAAAAACAATCTGTCGGTGGCAGCCCATCTCATCCATGGTTCTTCCGACGGACGCTTCCGCATCACCTATGCAGTGGACAAGCTGACAAGGGAAGAAGTGGAAGGGGTACATTACAACTATACGCCCTATGATGAAGCGGCTGAAAAATATAATCCGGAGACATTAAGAGAAGGCTTCAACACCCTGGAGGACGGGGAGACCGTCTACTATATCAGCAATCCCGCGCTGGGGCTTTGGGCTCTGCGGGAACATTTTAAAGATTGAGGGAGCTTGTGTTATGGATAATAAGTCTTTGACAATCAATAGTGAGATGCAGCCTCTCCCTTAGGCAAACCATTCTTTGCCATAGAGCGTACATATCGCTGAAGTACTAAATGGTTCTAAGCAGCTTAAAATCACAGGATAAATGGAGGTATGAAAAATGAAAAAGGCGGATATAGGCCTTATAGGTCTGGCTGTCATGGGAGAAAACCTGGTTCTGAACATGGAGAGAAATGGCTTTACCGTTGCGGTATTCAACAGAACCGTGCAGAAGGTAACCGATTTTGTTGAAGGCAGGGCAAAGGGCAGGAACATTATTGGTGCCAAATCCATTCAGGAACTGGTTGACAGCCTGAAAAAGCCCCGCAAGGTCATGCTGATGGTTAAGGCAGGAAAACCGGTGGATGACTTTATCAATCAGCTGATTCCCCTTCTGGAGCCCGGCGATATCATCATCGACGGCGGTAACTCCCATTTCCCCGATACCATTCGCAGGACAAAGGAAGTGGAGGAGAAAGGTCTGTTATTTGTAGGCACAGGCGTTTCCGGCGGAGAGGAAGGCGCTTTAAACGGACCCAGCATAATGCCGGGAGGCTCCGAAAAAGCATGGTCCCATGTTGCCCCTATCTTCCAGAAGATTGCTGCCAAGGTGGCCGATGGTTCACCCTGCTGTGAATGGGTGGGCAAGGACGGAGCCGGCCATTTTGTCAAGATGGTGCACAACGGCATCGAATATGGAGATATGCAGCTCATCAGTGAAGCCTACTACATTATGAAACATGCTCTGGGTATGTCAGCTAAGGAAATGAGCAATGTTTTCGCTGAGTGGAATGAAGGTGAGCTGGACAGCTATCTGATCGAGATTACCCGAGATATCCTGTCCAAGGTGGACAAGGAGACCGGAGAGCCCATTGTGGAGCTGATTCTGGATTCAGCAGGCCAGAAAGGCACAGGTAAATGGACCAGCCAGGCAGCGCTGGATTTGGGAATTGCCACACCTACCATTACGGAAGCGGTGTTTGCCCGCTGCATCTCAGCTATAAAGGAAGAAAGGGTTGCTGCTTCTCAGGTATTCAGCGGTCCTGATGTGATATATGATGGAGACAAAAAGCAGTTTGGGGAAGCCATCCGCCAAGCGCTCTTTGCATCTAAAATATGCTCCTATGCTCAGGGCTTTGCCATGATGCGGGAAGCTTCCAGGGAATATGACTGGGATTTGAACTTCGGAGAGATTGCCCTCATGTGGAGGGGCGGCTGCATCATCCGGGCACAATTCCTGGATACCATCAAGGATGCCTTTGAAAAGGAACCGGATCTGCCCAACCTGCTAATGGCCCCCTATTTCAAGGATGCAGTGGAGAAGGCACAGGATAACTGGCGCTTGGTAGTCAGTACAGCCGTTAACATGGGCCTGCCGGTACCGGCTTTCAGCTCAGCTTTGTCCTACTTTGACAGCTATCGCAGAGCCAGACTGTCCGCAAACATGATTCAAGCCCAGCGGGATTACTTCGGTGCCCATACCTATAAGCGGGTGGACAAACCGGGTACTTTCCATACGGAATGGCTGACACCTTCTGATGAGGTGACCAGCGATCCGGTATGACCTGGCGCTTAGTAGAAAGCTTTGCCTAAATTATCTATGAGTGAATAGCTTAAGCTAAAATAGCGATGCTCCGGTAATTATTGTTACAGGCAATATCAACCGGAGTTTTTTTATATAGCCAAAGGTCACAATATATTGCCTATATACTTGTCAAATTATGTCTTGTAAACTTATCCAAAAAATGATAGAATATTGACAGATTCGTACAGAAGCAAGAAGCAATTTTACACTTAACCAACTGCTGGGCAAAGGAGTATATAATGCAAAACTCATATATGAGGCATATGGTGAGGATAACAGAGCCCTTAATACAGCGGAGGTAACCGTTAAATTGATTGTTCAATAGAGTATTATTCTCGTAAACAAGATGTAAATAAAGCGTTCAGTGAACGTAAAAGCCGCTTAAATTTAAGCGGCTTTATTAACATAATATAGAGAGACTTAGCAGTGAATTCATACTACAAGAACAGCCTATGGCAAGTAAAATCAGATAAAAAATTGTAATAAAAAGAAGAATTTTGATTCATAATAGTTGTATAAGTATAAATTATAGTATATAATGTTAATATAAAACAAAAATTTCCAATTGAAAAAGGCAAACCTGTCGAAAGGCAGGGGCGCAAAGCTACAAGTCTACCGTGGAGACACCAGGATGGTTGAGCTGCCAATTGATATATAGTATAGGATTTCAGTCTTCCTCCTGTCCGTCTTCACATCTTTCGGTATAATGTTCCTGTCGTCGCAGCTAGTTTTTTCAGTCTGGGGGAAAAAGAAATGTATGAACTCTTCAGCACTTTACCCAACGAAGAAAGCAGCGATCATTCCATAAAAGTTGAAGAAAGACACAGAAACCTGCAGCTGGATATAAAAAAGGCTATAGCACTGGGGCAGTTTCGTATTCATCTGCAGCCCATTATCAATCTTGAAACCTATGAAATCATCGGAGCGGAAGCTTTTATCCGATGGGATCACCATATCTACGGTACTCTGCTTCCTGAAGAATTTATTTCCATAGCCGAAGAGTCAAAATTTATTCTTGAAATGGGAGACTGGGTGCTGAATGAGGTATGCCGCCACTATAAGAACTGGATGAAAGAAGATCTCCCTCCCGTCAAAATATCAGTAAACGTATCCAGCCTGCAATTTCTGCAGAAGGATTTTGCAGATCACATTAATAGCATTATCAATTTTTACGGACTTAAACCGGATTTTCTGATGATTGAAATTCTGGAAAGAGTAATGATACGCGATTATCAGCAGATAAAGTCGTCCATTGAAAAGCTGCATGAAATGGGCATAAGGGTTGCATTGGATGATTTCGGCACAGGTTTTTCTTCAATGGAATATTTAAGCAGGCTCAACATAGACACATTAAAGATAGATCAGCTGTTTGTTAGGCCCCTTCCCCATGACAAAACCAACTCTGCCATTGTCGATGCCATTTTGACACTGGCAAAAAAATTGGACATCCTGGCCATAGCGGAAGGGATCGAAACAGATGAACAGCTGGATTTCCTGAAAAAGAGCGGCTGCCGATATGGACAGGGTTACTATTTCAGTGTCCCCCTGCCCCCTGCAGAATGCAAGAAACTGATTCAAGCCAGATATCTAATACCGAAGCCGGTCTCCCGGACTCCTGCTGATATACAGGATAAGCGAGCTTATCCCCGATACAAGTTTCATCAGTACCTGGAAGCATCCATGACTATCCTGCGGTGCAACGGACAGGATGTAAATGTCGGCAGCACGCTTGTGCTGATTCAGGATATAAGCGGCGGAGGGCTATGCTATTACTCAACCGTCAGCCTGCCCCTTAAAAACAACCTTTTCATTAAATTCTCAACATCCCTGCTGGGCAGGCATGTCAACCTGTACGGCACGCCGGTCTGGGGAAAGGAAGTAAAAAACGGACTTTTCAAGTACGGTGTGCGATTCCGAATAAGCGAGCAGGAGCGATTCAAGTTGCTTAGACTTATAGAGGAAATAATGGGCAGAACGAACAGGGGAAATCTGAGCTTGGAAGGCGACTTCATCCTGCTTTCTCCCGACAGCTATTTCGGCATCTGAACCAGGATAGTGGTATGCCCGGCGCGGGTCGCAATTTAGTCTGTGAAATCCCAAGCCAGGCCGGTAGTGGTGACATTTTCATTTAGTATTAAAAAACTAAGAAATATTCAACATTTTCCAAAAAAATGTTGAATAATGTCTACAGTTATACTATAATAATGGTAAATAACATATTATACCAACTGATTTAAAACAAAACTATTAGCAGCATAATAATTATGGAATTACGATTTTAGCTATGACCATTACCATTAAGAAATGGATATGTATAACTATAACATCTAAAACAGTATCTTAATCCTTTTATATAAAGCACATTTATGTGTCTTGATAAACTATTACTATTTTAGTCTGCTATCTCGAGCCGATGTCTGTGCTTTTAATGCAATATCGGCAACCTACCGGGAAACCGGCTCTTATTTGATTCAACAGTGGCTTAGCTCACTAAGATAAATGAAAATGAAAGGGGTACTAATTATGAAGAACAGCTCAACCAAACGGGCATTGCTATTGAGTATTACCTCCATGATCATCTGTATATCCATGCTTTTAGGCACTACATTCGCATGGTTTACAGACACGGCTTCTACGGGCGTTAACCACATACAAGCCGGAAACCTGGATGTGGAACTGGAGTATTTGGATCTTGCAACAGGTGAGTGGCAGGCTGTCAAAAGCGACGAACCGCTATTTGAAAATGACGCTCTCTGGGAGCCGGGCTTTACCCAGGTGGTATACCTGCGGATCCGTAATGCGGGTTCTCTTGCCCTCAAGTACAAGTTTGCCATGACGGTCATAGGTGAAACCCCTGGGACCAATGTTGACGGCAATGAATTCCGCCTGTCCGATTATCTCAGGTACGGCGTCGCAGAAAATGCCGTGACTGATAAGGACAGCGCTTTTGCAAGCCGCGAGGATGCGGTCAATGCCGTTGCCCCGGGAGAAGCCCTGGGGAATTACCTGCAGGAAAAATCTCTGCTGGAAGGGGAGACAGATTACCTTGCCCTGGTTGTCTACATGCCAGAAACCGTCGGCAATGAGGCCAATTACATGGCCGGTACAACACCTCCCTCTATTGATCTTGGAATCACATTAACAGCAACCCAAGTCAGTCATGAATCTGACAGCTACGGTGATAATTATGACGCTGATGTCGAACTCCCTCAGATTTTCATTGTAGGTTCTGGAGAAGGTTCCTATCTCACTCTTCAGGAAGCAGTAACAGAGGCGAAAGAGGGAGATACTATAATGCTGGCTCCGGGCACCTATTCCCTTACCCAATCTTTGACACTGGGCAGATCTGTTTCTATAGTAGGTGCCGGCCCGGACGAAACAGTTATTGATGTGAGCTCATTAAGCAGCGGTTATGCATTCCCGCTGATCAATAATGCAAATTTATCCATATATAACGTAACACTTAAGGGTAATAATAATGTGAATGGTTTACGGGCTTCTTCACAAACTCATGTGGAAAAACTTGAGTTTGTCAACTGTGTCTTCGAGGATTTCCGATTTCCGATCTATCTGGCCGAGCGAACAGTCACTGGTGGAGGGGAAGAAAAGGACAATAAAATAGACAATCTGATAATAAAAGACTGTACCTTTAATAATAATAGTTCACACGTTTATCTCGGCCGGGGGGTTGTTTATTCAGCTCTGATTGAAGGAAACACCTTTGCAGGCAACAGTCAAATTGGAATTGAATTTTACGACTGCTGGACTACAAGAAGAACAGGTTCTATCACATTCAAAGATAATTCTTTCACCAATGAATATCCAATAGTGCTGTTGACGGGCGGGCCGGTTACCATCAGCAATACAAGCATTACTTATCCCGAAATGCCCGGCAGCCTAATCAAAGTGGTTTATGTAAAAGCGGCTTTGGAAGAAAACGAAAAGGTGAATGTGCAGAACACATTTATAAACGGTGTAATGCGAGACTTGGATCAAATAGATCTTTATCCGGCTTTGCCTGGCGAAGTCATAATACATGGCTATCAAGTGCCTTAAGAAGCTGCTCGAATAAGTGTCTGATACTCTTTATCTCTTTATCCGGAAGCTGGATTTTTGTCAAATTTCAGTGATAAATTGTAATGAAGACTAACAAACGAACTAAGTATTGAAAATGATGCCGTTGATATAATGGCGTCATTTTTTCATAGTGCGCCCGGCGGGCGCACGTTCTAATGGGTGAAAGTCCCTAATCCGCCTGGTAGTGGAAAGGATACAGCCGAAGGCAGGGGTGTCCATCGTGAGGTGGAATCTGAAGGAAGCTGGATGTCGGGAACAAACTAACCGACGGGCAAACCTCCGGTCTGACGAACAGGAATCGCATAAGGCTATGCAGGAGGGTAAGGCTGCCACACAAGTCGAAGACCAATAACTACACGGAATCCTGTATGGTAGATGTGGCAGATAGATGGAGGGAAAGAACGTGCGAGTACCCGGGGAGGTCTGTATGGCACGCTTCGAAAGGAGTAACCACTGCACAAGGAAACGAGGCAGTGCTGAGCATACAGAAGTCAGCAGAGGTCATAGTAGCCGAGAGGCGAAGGACCGAATCAATAGGAGTTCCAAGTATAACCGAGAAAGGAAGGATGGCCGATGAAGACAGAAAACTCTGGTAACAGAGACTGTCCGCAGAGAGATAGTGCGGAACACGAAGGGTATGCGGAAGTGCGCAGGTCATTCCGCACGATATGGAAAGAAAGGGACAGTGCACAGCCGGAGCTAACTGTTGCTGAACATCCTGCGTAGGAACGTGAAGGATGAAAGAGTGATTCAGCTCATCAAAAGATATTTGAAAAGCGGGGTCATGGAAAATGGCATTGTCATGGCGACAGAAGAAGGTTCACCCCAGGGCGGGAATCTATCGCCTTTATTGGCAAATATCTACCTAAATGAGTTTGACTGGGAGT
>DUOA01000002.1 GCA_012839095.1 Clostridiales bacterium | reverse complement strand
CCAGTTAATCATTATAAACAATTACTTTTATTGCTTCCTGTGTGCTGTCAGCAGCAGCACGGAATGCATCTTCAGCCTTGCTTAATGGAAAACGATGGGTGATTAGATCATCCGAAATGATTCTGCCGTCTGCCAGCCACTGGATTGCTGTCGGAAATGCATTGGCATATCGGTTGACTCCCACATAGTTAAGTTCCTTTTCAATAAATTCAGCAATGTTCATATTCACTATGGTATCGCCCGGCCAGCCCACCTGGACAACTATTCCGCCTGCTTTGGCAGCAGAAAACAGCTGTGCTGTTGCTGCAGTTGAACCGGCTGTTTCAAACACAACATCACCAATATCCTGGGGCATCGGGTTCTCTGAAATGTTTATAACCTCATCAGCACCATGTCTTTCAGCTATTTTAAGGCGCTTTTCGTTAATATCCACGCATATTGCCCGTCCACCGCCGGCTGCCTTGAATGCCTGCAATGTCAGCAAACCTATCGGACCGGTTCCAATGATGACTCCGTCTGCACCATTCGCAAATCCAGTGCGGTTTACAGCATGAATGGCAACTGCAGCCGGCTCTGCCATAGCACCTTCATCAAAGGACATACCGGCAGGCATAGTATAAGCAAAGCTTTCAGGAACCAATAAGTAATCACAGAATGTACCGTCTATGGGCGGCGCGGAAAGAAATATAACATCCGGACAAAGATTATATCTGCCGGTTTTGCAGTAAAAGCATCGTCCGCAGGGAAACCCGGGTTCTATAACAATGTTGTCCCCTTCTTTAAAATGCTTTACATCCGGACCTGTGCCTGCCACCGTTCCACAGGCCTCATGCCCCGGAATATATGGAACAGTTACCTCAAAATTGCCCAATCTTCCTTCTTTATAGAAATGAACATCAGAGCCGCATATGCCGTTTGCACGAACCTTGACAAGAAGTTCCCCGAGACCTGGCTCGGGAACAGGGCATTCCCGCAGTTCCAGCCTGTGCTGAGCATCCAGAAAAAGGCCTCTGTTTATAGGCATCATTTTACAACCCCCTGTATAATTTAAATCATAGTAATTTGTGCAAGAGTGCATTAATAAAGGTATTCACTAACATTCTTCAGACACTTTCAAATTTAATCCGCTTTCCTGTATTTTATCCTACTATCTTGCCAGGATTCAAGATGTTTTTGGGATCAAACACCTTTTTAATCCCTCGCATTAATGTAATTTGGGTATCTCCTATAGACCCCCTCAAGTAAGGAATTTTGGCATGGCCTATCCCATGCTCTCCTGATACCTGCCCGTCCAGCTCTATGGCTTTTTCATACAGGGCTTTCATAATTTCTTTGCATTTTGTCTTCCAAGTTTCATCGTCCAAATCATCCTTACACAGATACACATGGATATTTCCATCCCCTGCATGTCCGAAGCTCCTTATTCTGACTCCGTACTTTTTCTCCAATGTGTTAACATACCTGACATACTCTGCAATTTTATTCCTTGGTACAACAACATCACATTCATCCATAGATGGTGTGGAGCTTTTTATTGCTTCCAAAAAAGCACCTCTTGGTCCCCAAATGGACTCCTGACGCTCTTCGGTGTCTGAAATGAATACATCAACCGCCCCTGCCTCAAGACAGATATCTGCCACTTCCTCATATATATTCTCTATTTCCTCCCTGGATGTTCCGTCAAATGAAAGCAGAAGGTATGCGTCCGATGACTTGTCGGGAAATTTCTTTCCAAGGTACTCCTCAGCGGCCTCTATTACTTCCTTCTGCATAAATTCTATAGCTGTCGGCACGGCTTTCGATTTTATTATCTTGGGCACAGTATCTATGCAACTGTCCAGATCCCTGAAAGGCACCAGCAGGCTTATTACTTCCTTGGGTGCCGGGATTAGCTTTAGCATGATTTCGGTTACGATGCCTAAAGTACCCTCGGAACCTATCATAAGGTCCTTGAGGCTGTAGCCTGAGCTGTTCTTAGTGGTTCTGCTTCCTAACTTAACAATTTCACCGCTTGGCAGAACAACAGTCAGTGCCATGACATAGTCTCTTGTGACTCCGTATTTTACAGCCCTCATGCCCCCTGCATTTGTCATTATGTTTCCGCCGATGGTAGCGCTTTTTTCGCCGGGATCCGGGGGATACAGCAGGTCTTTCTCATTTACGGCCTTTATTAAATCCATCAGAAGGACTCCCGGCTCTACCGTTACAGTTAAGTTTTCTTCATCCAGCTCCAGTATCCTGTTCATTTTTGCAAGTGACAGCAGAATTCCCCCATAGATGGGAACAGCTCCGCCACACAGCCCTGTTCCTGATCCCCTTGGTGTTACAGGAATGCTATTCTCATATGCGTATTTCATAACAGCGGAGACTTCTTCTGTGCTGACTGCTTCTACCACTGCCTCAGGCATATAGTACCCGTACTCAGGCATCTCGTCATGGCTGTAGTCTTCATTGATTTCTTCCCAGGCATGTACCCTTTCGGACGAGCAAATGCCTTTCAAATTATCTACATCTGCATTTGTCAGTTTTTTATACTGCATTCCTTATTTCCCTCTTTCTGATTTCATCGCAAAGCAAGGGCAGTATCTCGTAAAGATCCCCTATGAATCCGTAATGGGCTGCCTGAAAAATTGGCGCATTTTTGTCGTTGTTTATAGCTATAATGCATTCGGAAGTATTCATGCAGGCAGTGAACTGTACTGCCCCCGATATTCCGCAGGTGATTATAAGCCTGGGCCTTACGGTTCTTCCCGATAATCCTATTTGCTTCGTGTATGGAGCCCATCCCGCCTCTACCAATGGCCTTGTTACTGCGGTCTGACCCCCCAGCAAGGATGCCATTTCCTCCAGCATTTCCAAATCCTTTTTATCTTTGAACCCTCTTCCGCCTGCCACAATGATTTCAGCATCCGATATGGAAACCTCTTTTTCTTTGGGCATAACTTTAAGGATTTCAATTTTGGATTTCATCTTGCTGCCGGGCAGCCGGCAGATTTCTATCTTTTCCGAGATTTCTGAAGCTGTCAGTTTTTCTGAGAAATTATCAATAAACCGAGCTTTCTCCATAACCTTATATCTGACCGTTGCAAACTGAGGCCTGCTTGATTCTGTTACAATCTGCGCCATGATGTTCCCGCCGAATGCCGGCCTTATCTGAATTAAATCGCTGTTTTCCTTTACATCCAGCACTGTGCAGTCTGCAGTCAAACCGGTCCTGAATCTGGTGGACAGCCTGGGAGCAAGGGATCTTCCAACAGCAGTGGCTCCTACAAGCACAATTGACGGCTTAGATTTTTTAATGCAATCCTCGAAGGCATTAGAGTACAAATCTTCCCTGAAGCAAGCAAACTCTTCATGATCGTATACAAATATTTTATCTACGCCGTAATTCAAAAGCTCTCTGGCTTTTTCCGTAATTCCGTGCCCAATGAATATGCAGTATACAGGGTGATCAATCTTTGCCCCGAGCTCATTCGCCTTGCCTATAAGCTCAAGGGTTACCGGGTGGATCCGACCTTCCATATGCTCTGCAAAAACCAAAACACCCTTCCAATTACTTTTATCTGCTGTTTTTCTTATACCATCGGCTGCCAGCAAAGCTTTATTCGGGCACTTTTTCAGGCAAATCCTGCACATCCTGCAGGCAGCACTGATTTCTACCCGTTCATCTTTTATTGTCAAGGCTCCGAAGGGACATGCCTTTATACATTCGCCGCATAAATCGCATCTGTTATGATTAATGGAAAGCACTATAAGTTATCCTCCCTTTAATTTGCATATCGCTTTATACAATCTTGTTTTTCACTAAAATATCGTATATTTCTCTGCTCAGTTTTTCACCGGTGCCTTCGAACATAATATGGTCGTCATTGGAATCCGGCGGGAAAATCCTCTCTACTTTGGTTGCTGAACCTGACAAGCCGTAATTATCTTCGTTTTTGTCAGCGAAATCATCAAAAGACATGATTTTTACAGGCCTGTTCCTGGTTTTAAGTTTCTTCTTATAAGATGGGAGTCTTGGCTGTGCGATATCCTTATCCACGGTAATGAGGCATGGATATGAAAGTCTTACGATTGCGGTACAGTCAGCCATATCCTGTTCCACAGTTATACTGTTTTCATCAACTTCTTCTATGCCTTTAACCCATATTACATGGGGGATCTCAAGGTATTCCGCAAGTGCAGGCCCAACCTGGCCAGTATCGCCGTCAGTTGTCTGTTTACCGCATAAGATTAGATCAAACTCTCCAATTGCTCTAATGCCCATGGAAAGAGTATACGAAGTTGCCAGTACATCTGCCCCGGCAAACCTCCGGTCTGAGAATATATAACCTTCATCTACGCCCATCATGTATGCCTCTTTTATAACATCCTGAGCCTGGGAAGGTCCCATTGTCACTGCAGTTATGGTGCCGCCGGTTTTCTCCCTGATCCTCAAAGCGGTTTCTATGGCATACAAATCATATGGATTCATTTTGCTGCTGACTCCGTCCCGCTTCAGGACTCCCGTTTCTTCGTCTACCTCCACTTTGTTGGTGCCCGGCACCTGCTTTATACAGACCAGAATGTTCATAAAATTCACTACCCCCTGTTTTTGGTCAATCACTAATTTCATTTACAAAATTGAGGTGCTTCTCCATGATTTGAGCAGCAAGCTCCGAATTACCAAGCTTGATTGCCTCATATATCTGATAGTGTTGACTGTATAGTTCCTTTGTATTATTACTGTCAGTTAATATCTTTGTTCTATTGAACTTCACCGATGATTCTAAGATATATGCTATACATTCAGATGCTTTTATCAGGATAATATTGTCAGTAAGTTTGAATATTACCTTATGGAACTGAATATCCGCTTCTGCTCCCAGATTAATGTCATTTTTATTTAGCGCTTCATACATGATACTTAATTGCTTTTCCAGAAATGCTATATTAAGTCTGCTTTTTTTGTCCTTAACCTGAGTATCAAGAACCTGTTTCTTCGCTGCCAGTCTTACAGCTTCTATCTCTATAAGCTTTCTGAACTCTAATAAATCAGATTCCATGGTCTCGTTTTGCACAAATAAAGGGGCAATAGTATTGATAAAAGGACCAATGTTTAACTCTGTAATATATGAGCCTTCACCTTGGCGCACCTCAATAAGTCCTATTATCTCCATCGCACTGAATGCCTCTCTAACAGAAGCTCTGCTTACATTAAACATCTCTGCAAGAGTACGCTCAGGGGGCAGCCTATCTCCCATTTTAAGTTTTCCTTCTTTAATCATATTAATAAACTGCTCTATTATCAGTTGCGACACTTTTTTTGCGTTTATGGGACTGATGTTCATATAATCTTCGCGATCCCCCTCATCAGATAAATGTGTTTTCATATTGTTTCAGTTGCTAATTTATTCAAAAATAATTGGCTTGATTGTCTGGTGGCCAGACCAATGTTACTATACATTATATTCAACATAAACAGT
>DUOA01000028.1 GCA_012839095.1 Clostridiales bacterium | reverse complement strand
CACGTCTGCTGAACCAATTTGCTGCTACGATCAATATAAAACCAATAACTGACATCAACAGACCAATTGCTGTGGAGTATTCGAATCTTTGACCCCGAATTCCCTCACGGAAAGTGTATGTGCCTATGACATCCGCAACTGAATATGTCTTTGGTGAATAAAGCAGCAGAACTTTTGTAAAATCATTTCCCAGGATGTTGCTTATGGCAAAAATCAGCAAAATCGTAGTGGTTGGCGCTATTGCCGGCCAGTTAATATATCTGATTTTATGGAATCTATTGGCTCCATCGATATCAGCTGCATCCAAAAGAGCCGGATCCACTCCACTCAGAGCCGCCAGGTAGATAATGGAGCCAAATCCAACACTCTGCCATATACCGGAACCTATGAAAAGGGTGCGAAAATACTTAGGTTCCAGGAGAAATGAAACGGGAGAATTTCCAAGCAATGCATTAATCTGATTGAACAAGCCGCTTCTTGAACTGAATTCCTTGATCATACCGCAAACTATTACTGTAGAAATGAAATGCGGGAAATAGGAAACGGTTTGTGTCAGCTTCTTAAATTTTTTGCCTCTGAGTTCATTAAAAAGCAATGCCAGAATAATCGGCGCCGGAAAAGACCAGAACAGAGAATAAATCCCCAGCAATAATGTGTTCTTAAATATGCCCGGTGTCATCGGGTTAGTAAGGAAGCTTTCAAAATACTTGAAGCCTGCCCAGGGACTTCCCATGATGCCCGCCCTCGGACTGTAATCCTTAAATGCAATCAAGACACCATACATTGGAAAATAGTTAAAAATAAGAACAACCAATAATCCGGGTATTGTCATTAAAATCAATGCTTTTTGCTTAATAATTTTTCTCCACAGTGATTCCTTTCTGCCGGTTCTTGCTCTTGTAACATTATCATTGCTTTTCTTTGTATTTAAGTTTAGCATTTTAGATTCTCCTTATGGAATATTTCCCCTTTTCTGTCTTGATCAAGCATAGCAACATATCACAAGCATGCCGTGTCTATCATCGTGTACAGCATATGAAAATGCAAAGACTTTCTGCAGTCTGTTGAAATCCTGCTTGAGATCCTCCATTGCCTGCTCACACCTCTTCCATATATGTATAATGTATACCTTTATGTTTCTATTAGTATATCATTACTCTAGCATAAATACCTGTGATATTCAATAGTACAAGGTATATTTCAACAAGTTTTTTTTATATAATTAACCATTTTCACGAAGTTAGTATACTAACTCTGGGCACGCTAATTAATTGAACATCATATATGCCGCGCGTACATCATTTGTTAACTACAGTATATACATCAGTTGCTGATAGTTTATGCAATGTTAACACAAACAGTATACCCTGACATATAATATAGATATTAGTTGAATAAAGCCTTTAGAATCCTAATTGTTCTATCCAAGAAATTCTGCCAGTACTTGCGTCATTATCTCATACCCTCGGGGAGATAGATGAAGTCCTTCCCTGGTATACTCAATAGCAAGATTACCTTGTTCATCCAGCATCCTGTTGTAAACGTCAATGTAAATGACATTTTTACTGTCGGCAAGCTCCTTCAATTTCAAGTTGACCTCTTCGATTATTGTATTACTGCGGCAGCCCACTGCTTCATGACTTATTTTAGGGTGCTCCGTATTGTTTACCGGCAAAATTGAAATCAGGTGGATTGCACATCCAGGCAGATTTTTCCTTACCTCATCAATGCAGCAGGTAAGGTTTTCTACTATTCTTTCCTCACCAGAATAAAATACCAGATCATTGGTCCCTATCAGCAAAAACAATTTGGATGGCCTTAATTCAAAAATGCTTTCATTCAGTCTTGTCAGCAGGCCTTTCGTGGTATCGCCGCCAATGCCCCGGTTATAAACAGGCATGTGATCTCTGAGCATCTCTTCCAAGGGATACTCATTTATTATGGAATCACCTACAAACACAGCCTGGCCCGGCAATGCTGTCTGATTCAATTTTCTGAACATGTCAGTCCGTATTTTGAATGCAGCGTAAAACAAACGATCCCATGGAGTGATAGTTGTATCCTCCAATTCTATAAACCGGGGAAGATATAGGTGTCCATTTTTGGTTGTCTGTTCTGCGGATGTTGAGTTAACATTATAGGTAGTCAGAATTTTATCCGGGCTTGATAAATGCAAGTGGGCTTTTGCATTGTACATATACACGGTTTTATGAATCTGATCTTCATCGCAATAGAATACTTTTCTGGGTTTGGAAAAGGGCCCCCAGATATTTTCTCCATATGCGTAAGCCACATAGTTGGATTTTGTATCATATTGAAAGACAGCCAGAAACTTACCTTTGTTTTTCCCTGCAGCAATAGGTATGACACTCATCTCACAAGAAACATGATCCAACAGAGGCTTGCTGTTGGCAATACCTTCAACGAAGTTTTCCCCGTCAAAAAACCGCCATTGTGTCCAATCGGCGAAATGCTCCGGCAATACCCTGGAAACACACAGACTTCTTCTTCCTGTAATATGGAATGTCATATGTCCATATATATAAACATATCCATCCCCTTCGTCGAATCCGGCTTCCTTCAAATAGGGAAGAATACATGCGCCATAAATTGTGTTAACTTCATCTGTCTTGTACCATAATTCCGCCTTATGCTGCACAGCGTTTTCTAAATCCGGCCTGCCGTTTATGATGTCAGCCTCTGCTATTGTAACGCCCAATCCCCTGAACTGAAAACCTTCCGGTCCGGATTTGTCCTCTGTTATAATCGATGGCATGAAGAAAAGCTTATTACCCAAAACAACGCCGTCCTGCAGCCAGAAATAGGCTTTTTCAAAATCTTCGCCGCGGCCTGCAAAATCATAGCATTCCCTGGATGGCTTGATAACCCCGGCAGGATTGCCGTTCTCATCCCTGCTGTAGTAAAATTGCAATGCACCAGGCTTCTGCGGGTCTTCCCCGTCTAACAATGCATAGGTATTGTTAGGCATGAAAATGGGTTTTTCCCTTTCCAATGTCTTTCTGTCTACCTTTGAAACCAGTGTATCGCTAAAGAAAAACAGCGTTCTGTTATTAGCAGAGTTGTTGTAGTTGTCTCTGCCATTGGTGATATTAAATGAATATATGCCATCAGCTCCGGTCCAACCGTCATATCGTTTGAAACTGTCAGTCCAGTAATGGTTTCTCCTTGCCACATACCCCGCTCCTGCATAGATTCCTACAGATGCACACCTGCCGGAATGATTCTCTATTTTAATGAAACGAGCGGTCTCACCGTCGGCATCATCACCTGTCACCTCGGTATAATCCTTTCCGTCGACAGACAGAAATACAGAAGCATCTCCGCCTTTTCTTTTTATTTTTCCAATGGGAACAATTTCAGCCAAATCCAATGTCCGTGATTTTTCTGATGCTTCAAGCAACACATCAGCCAATAACTGATTTTCATACACCATGTTTAAGCCCTCCTGCTCACTTGTCTTCGGGGTAAATTCCATGCTCTCTCCATAATTTATGCATCGTCTCATAACGGCTCAATGCCAGGCCGGTATAGATGCAATTGGACGTTGAAAATATATAACCGTAACCTCCGCTCATTCCGTCACGAAGTGACCTCAGTACATCAGCAGACATTTCCTCTTCAGTACCATTTTGCAGCAATGCACAATTTACATTACCGATTAAACATACCTGATCACCATATGTTTTCTTTACATAAGCCAAATCAACTCCCCCCTGGGGATCCAGGGAATGGAGTGCATCCGGTTTGCACTGTACCAATTGATCTATAATGGGCATGATGTTTCCATCAGTATGCTTTATGGAGTATAATCCCATTGAGCGATATGCTTCAATAGTCTTAGCCAGATAAGGTGTAACGAACTCCGCAAACATGGATGGCCTTAAAAATGGATTGGTGTTAAAACAGTAATCCGAGCACATTCCCACACCGTCCAACAAGCCGGTTTTAGCAATTGTCTCCACATACTGAAGCATTTCATCCACTTGTTTCTGCGCTCTGCTTTTCATAAGCTCGGGCTGTTCATAGAACAGAACGGATTCCTCTATCATATTGTTTCCTCCCGGAATACTGAAGGTAGGATCCCCGTGCATCATCAGAAAGTACCGATCTCCGGATATTTCACGAATGGATTCCAATAAGAGAATCATTTCATCTGCACCTGGGACAAAGGAATGGACAAAAATCGCATCATGCTGGTATTTGTCGGCAATGTCTATATAGGTTTGAGCAGCATCCCTTCTCTGCAAGGCCTTTTCTTTCTGGGACATCTGATCCCATTGATGAAATACTCTGTGGGTGGGATGTACCTTACCAATGGATTCCATAGTCAGATAAAACACAAG
Source organism: Clostridiales bacterium (assembly GCA_012839095.1). Lineage (GTDB taxonomy): Bacteria > Bacillota > Clostridia > Caldicoprobacterales > DTU083 > DUOA01. The sequence continues at coordinate 38,834 of DUOA01000028.1, read as the reverse complement.
TTCGAAGTGCGGTACATGTCCGGCTACAGGCTGCCTTTCCAGTGCTGCAATAAATCTTTGTTTTGGTGTCATAATATACATCTCCCATCATTCCTCAATGACTTTACATCAGCCGGTCGGAATATTTATTTTCTTATATTACTTATGATAGCCTTCCAATCATTTATAAACACAATTACGTGCTTCATCAGCATATGCCATTAATAAACTTGTCTCCGCCTCGAAAAAGTGATCAGAAGGAGACAGTATATAACCGCCGCCTTCTCCGGCAGCCTCAAAGCAGCGGCGTACTTCCCTGCGGGTTTCCTCCGGAGTACATCCTGTCAGAAAATGGAACTGATCAAACCCGCCAATCATACAGACTTTGTCCCCTATGCGTTTCTTCGCCAGCTTCAGGTCTGCATCACCGCCCATGCCCGCCGGTGTAAAGGTCTCCATGGCATCAGGTTTCATAGCAGCTATGTTCTCTAAAATGGGCATCATCCCGCCGCAGGTATGATAAACAATTCTTTGCCCGTTTTCGTGGGCTGATTCGATAATTTTGCTGTCATAGGGTGCTACAAAGCTGTCAAATATTTTTGGAGAGATGACTGTTGAAGAGGCATCTCCACCGCCAAGCTCCAGAATATCAAAAGGAGCCCCTGACATAGTGTTCACGTAATCCAATTTCCTTTTCAGTAAAATCTGCAATAGCTCATGTACCCAGGCAGGATCATCAAAAGTTTCCACTATAAGTTTTTCAATACCATAGAGACATGCGGCATCCTGCCAGCAGCCAGGCTGACCAAAGATATCGGCGCAAACTATATTGCCTCTTATCAACGAATTCGGATGCCTGGATGATTCTTCTTTTATATATTTAACGTCGCAATAAGGACTGGGCATGTGCTTTGCCAGAATATCGATATCCTTTTTATCCTTCAGCAGATGCTCCGATACCCAGATAGTGTGTTCATTATACTGCAATACACAGGTCAGCATTCCATCAGGCGTATGAATAGTGTATCGTCTGGAGGGGTATTTCTGGCCTTCCAGCTCAACACTGGTTATACGCCAGTTCTCCAACTGATCTTCCTTATATTCTGCAGAATTTGTCCAATGAATGGCATCCAAACCAAAATACTCAAAAAATTCCTGATTGGTCATTCCTCCCATCTTCCCATGCAGGTAGGAATGCATAAGATGGTGGGTTGTAACAGGGAGCCTGTCCGGCACTTTCCCCTTAATGGCAGTTAACAGTCTTTCCTTCGAATTCACTTCGAACATCACACCTTTTCTCTCACTTATACTGTAGAATTTCAGTTGATGAGCGTATTATCAACTTTGTCCCAATGCGTATTTTATTGAACTGAGAATCTGAGCCTTCTATTGCACCAAGCAAGATCTTTGCTGCTGTATAACCTTCCTCTTCAAAGTGCTGCCTTACAGTGCTCATGGGAATACGCGCCAGGCTGGAAGCCTCATAGTCATCGAAACCTATTACAGATACATCTTCCGGAATGCGGATTCCCATTCCCATCAGCTTATTTATCAGCTCCAGACCTTTTCTGTCGTTTACAGCAAATAAGGCAGTGAGCTCCCCGGATTTAATCATATTCGCGAGACTTCTATAGTTAATTTCCGAATCCAGAAACAATAAATTGTCTTTCAGGGGAAGCGACGCCATTTGCATTGCATTGCAGTAACCCTGAAAGCGTTCCTTCTCCGAGCTCAGATAAAACTGGTCTGCCACAAAACCGATTCTGCGATGCTGAAGTTCAATCAGATATTCAACTGCCGAAAAAGCACCGTCCTGATTGTTACAGGCTACCGAATTAACAGGTATGGAATCGACCAGTCTGTCCATGAGTACAAAGGGAACATTGTTGTTTTTCAGATAAATGTAATTGCCAAGCGAAAGCTCCGGATTTGCGGAAAAGAGGATGAATCCGGCAACATCATTATCCAACAGCCGCCTGATAATCCGAAGTTCCTCTTCCGGATCGTCTCCCGGATTTTCTACAATGAGAGAAAAACCGGCTGATGAAAGGCATCGCTGTATTCCCATCATAATCTGCATACAGGAGCTGTCATTGACATCCTGACAAGACAGGAGAAAAGCAATCAGCTTATTTGAGGGCGGCATAGCACCGCCCTTTTTCTCCCTCAATTCATTAACGAAGCTGCCCCTTCCCTGAATTCTGCATATTAATCCTTCATTTACCAGTTCAGTCATCGCTTTTTTTATCGTTATGCTGCTTACTCCAAGAATTTTGGATAACTCACTCTCAGTAGGCAGTTTGTCACCGGGCAGATACTCGCCGGCTTTTATCTTTTTCCTGATATAATTCCTTGCTAACTTGTATTTTGGCAGCTTTTTCATCGCATTCTTCCTCCTTATCGGAGTCCTGTTCTTTCCTATCTGTCACTAAAAACAATACGATATGTCTTTATCTCCCACGGTTCAAACTCCATTTCCAGCTTATTGCCATGGAAAACCGCTTCAGTCAGCTTCTGCTCCAGCATATCAGTTTCGCAGGCTTCCTTTATGTCGTATGCACAGAGTAACTGTGCTGAAGAACTGCTGTCACTGTAGTTGGATAACCTGACTATAACACAATTGCCCTGCTCATCCTCCGGTTTTTTTAACAAAGACAATACAACATTCTCACCGGACAGAGCGAAAACACTTCGTTCTGCTGCAGGTTTACTGGTATTCTTTACCCGGTTGGTAACCATACGGATATCCGCCTGCAGACAATCTTTCACTCTTATCAAATGGGCAAAACTGTCTGTGGGATGAACAGGCATCAGTCGATAGCGATATTCCAACGCTTGCTGAAGCTGTCCATCCGACTCCCCGTCTGTCAGGTGGGTCTTGGAAAAAGAGCGCAGCATTGTTATATACAAGCTTCCATCCTCATCGTCAAGAGCTGCACACTCATGGAGTCCGGCCGCTGACATAAATGCAATTCCGCATCCTTCTTCATCCCGCTTCATCACTATGCTGTCAAAGGATTTCTCCGCCAGAGCAGGCTCTTTCCAGTCACCGGTATTCCTGTCAAACCCTGTATCCCTTTCTGCAAAGGCAAAAGCCTGATTAACATAGTATTTACCGGCAGTAATTCCTGTTGGAATACGCATTTTCAATCTATGATCCTTCACATTGTTGTAAACAGTTGTCTTTATGTCCACCCAGCGATTGGCTTTTGCCAATGTGATGTCAGAAGATATTCTCAACTCGGCAGTTTCATCCGAGCGTCTGTTTCCGTGAGGACCACGTATGATCTCCTTAGGAACACGCATATGGCATGTTATCCTGAAGGTGCAGGCTGCCGGTCCGTCATCAATTTTTTCAATCATGAAATTACTTCCAAAACTACTGATTATCCTGTCCCTGATCGGACTGGCATGATGCCAGCCGTCACCAATCTCACCATTATCGATAAAGCTGAGCAGGTGTCTGTATTCTCTGCCTGTTTCCTTATCCACTATATTAACTGTTCCATTGGCATTGATCTCCAAGCGGATAAACTCATTTTCGCATACCTCCTCGGATAAGGACAGTTCTTCCAGGTATCTGGTTGGCTTATCCTGCGGCACAATCTGGTATTGTGCCATACCCATGGGGGGGAGATCAGCAGTAAAGGCCAGGGTATAGATGTCTTTTTGACTGCGATAAAATTCTCCGGGGCGGTCGGTAAAACTATTGTAGGAAATATCCGTCAGATTGTATGGTATTTCCTCCCCTTTTTCGTTATACAGCTTGAATCCGTTCTTTACTTCCCAACCTGCCTGTTCCATAAATTTGGACTTAAAGTCCTTGTTGAAATCAACCTTTACGAATATGGTCTCCTTCCTGGGGAAAGGAAGCGGGTTGAAAATGCTCAGCATTCGGTAATCAGAACCTGGATCGGAATCGGTATTTCCTGCCAAATGACATATAGCTGCATTGACAACCTCGTTTCCAATATCACTCACCTGACGGAAACGATAGTGCATGTCCCTGTGAACAGAATCAATGGAACAACCGCATATGGAATCATGGGCATGACAAGGAATCAAATATTTGTAAGCCAAGTCTGTATAGGTGTTCTGAATATGGAATCCTTCCAACTCTGCTATGGCTGAAACAGGCAGCATCCATTTTTCAAGCAGAGCTTCGCAGCTGTCGTTTCTTTCCTTGAGATCGTATCTGCTGGATAGTGTGTTGGTTATCAACATATTATGTCCGCTTTGTTTACGGGCTGTTTCGTTTAACTCGCCGCGTTTTACGGGCATTTCTTCCACATATTCCTTCAAATCATCAACCAGTTTCTCCAGATTGTCAAACACAACCGGACAGCCATATATCTCAGATAATCTGGAAGCAACCCAGGGTGCAATCTCATGGATTCTCTCATGATCCATTCCATCCATCAGCAAAATATATGGAATATCGGAGCGCTTTTTTTCATTCTCTATATATGCACAGGCACGCTTTATGATGTTTTCCTTGTCAGGATCTTTTCCTGTAAGATAATCAATATATACCTCAGACCAGAAGGTTGCATAGCCTGTTTCCTCCGGTACCTTGAAGGTTATGCATTCACTGCCGTCCAGGGCCTTCCACCTGAAATGTGAAGGACAATTGTGTTCGTTGGTTCCGCGCCCTAAGAGAGCTCCCTGAATGCCAAATCCTCTGAATATCTGGGGCATTTGTGCAATATGTCCGAAAATGTCACATATGTAACCATATTTCATCGCCTTGCTGCCATAGGCTTCAGCAAGCTTGTGACCAATCATGAGATTCCGGATAAGGCTTTCTCCGGATACAAGATACTCATCCGGCATTGTATACCAAGGGCCGACTATTATGCGTCCCTCGTTAATTAAACGCACAAGCCTGTCTTTTTTCCCTGGCTCGATCCGGCAATAATCGTCCAATACAATTGTTTGTCCATCCATAATAAATGATGTAAAGGATGGATCCTTATCCAATACATCCATAATCTCATTAATCCTGTTTACCAGAGCAAATCGAAAACTTTGAAAGCTTCTGTGCCACTCTCTATCCCAATGGGTACTGGAAACATAGTAGATTTTCTTAATTTCAGACATGTCAAATCCTCCGTGTATAATAGTATGAATAATGCAGACAATTATGTACCGATTATTATTATATATCCTTATACCTTATTTGTAAATAAAGTATAATAAATAAATTCATAAATTACTATAATTCTAAATTTATATTGTATGAAAATATGATTTCATATATAATATAGTAACCAGCAAGTGTAATGAGAGCGGCTCGGACTGGTTATACTGAATAAACACAAGATACAGAAACCTTATTGATAATACTATCAAGTTATAATGTATAATTTACTACTGCAGAACATTAGTTGCATTATAGGAGAAAGATTCATGTCTTACTATCCAAAATATCAAAAGGTTATTGATTACATCATGCATAAAATCAATAACAATGAATTATCCAGCGGTGACAAAATTCCCAGCGAAAAAGAACTTGCTGAATTACATGGAGTCAGTAATATTACAATCAGAAAAGCCATGTCTGAACTGGTTGCATCCGGCATAATCCACCGCATAAGGGGAAAGGGCAGCTTTGTTTCCGACAGTCCCGCATATGGAGATAAAAAACAGCATCGGCTTGTGGCATTTCTGTTCCCGGGATTCAGTCTCAACGGAAGTGCTTACATGCAGTATATTGTCAGTATGCAGAGGTACTTCTTATCTCATGGTTTCTCATTGATTATTGAGAGTACCGATACAAATAAAACGGATGAACTTACTATTGTAAGAAAGCTGATAGATAAAAATGTAAAGGGCTTCCTTTTCTTCAGCAAGAACCCGGAAAAGAGTATACCATGCTATCAGATTCTGGATGAGCAAGATATACCCTTCGTCTTAATTGATCGCTATACCCCTCTGTATCCCAGCAATTATGTAGGCTGCAACAATCACGACGGGATCTTTACTGCAGTTAAATATCTATTGAATCAAAACCACACCGGTATTGCCTATATTGCTATGGACATGAATCTAAGCTCAGAAAAAGACAGATACAGCGGCTATAAGGATGCGTTTATCAGTGCAGGGCTGTCTGTTAATAGAAACTATTTGTTCTCTATGAGGGATACTGAATACGAACGGCTGCTTAATCATATTCGTGAAGGTGATATCACTGCCATTGTTACCGCAAATGATAAGACCGCCATTGAAGTCATCCGTCTTTTAAATCAGGAAGGATTGGGCATTCCTGAAGATGTATCCATTATAGGCTTTGATGATTCCGATATCCTTGAGGAAGCCATGATTCCCCTGACGACAGTAAAACAGTATTTTGATGAAATAGGGTATCAGGCAGCAAAGCTCCTGGGTGAAAGCATTGACCAGAACCGCCCCTGCAATCACATTGAACTGGGTACCCGATTAATCGTCCGTAAATCCACCAAACAAAAGCAAAGATAGAGATTACAGAAAAAATTCATATTAAAAAGGAGATATTAATATGTACCTCGTTAAAAAGTATGTTTTCGAACCGGATTATAACAACATGGTACAGGTTGCCTGCAATCGCTGGGTGGATCGAATCCCCCTCTATGAGCATATTATCGGAGAAAAAGTTATCCGTGAAATTACCGGCAGCAATCCATATGAACTATGTAATTCAAAAGACAGGGCTGATAGTCGGGAAGGATTCAGGCAATACTGGAACTTCTGGAAACAGATGGGATATGATACCGCCTCTATGGAATTCGGCCTTTGCGGTGCCCTGGTCGGAGGAGGGGCACTGGGAGACCACAAGGAAGGATGCATTAAAGACAGATCTGATTTTGAGCGCTACCCCTGGGATGAAATACCTGAGCGTTACTTTAGTATGTATGCGGATCAAATTCGTAATTTTGCAGCTGCATGTCCTGCCGGCATGAAAGCGGTAGGCGGAGTCGGCAATGGTTTGTTTGAAGCGGTTCAGGATATCGTTGGCTATATTGATTTATGCTATATTAAAGCAGATGATGAAGAACTGTATGCAGATCTGTTCAAAGCAATGGGTGATGTTCAGTATAAAATCTGGGATCGTTTCATGGATGAATTTTCCGATGTGTTCTGCATTCTGCGGTTTGGTGATGATCTGGGATTCAAGAGCTCTACTCTGCTGTCTGCCGATGACATACGCACCCATATACTGCCCCAGTACCGCCGTATAACTGACAAGGTTCATTCCAAGGGTAAGCCTTTCCTTTTGCACTCCTGCGGAAACCTGTTCAGTGTATTTGACGATATAATTGACATTGCCAACATTGATGCAAAACACTCCAACGAGGATGAAATCGCACACTTTACCGTATGGGTAGAGAAATATGGAGACCGCATTGCAAATTTCGGAGGGATAGATACGGATGTGCTTTGCCGTTATTCCCGGGAATACATCAGAGACTATGTCTTAGACTGCCTTAACAGGATTAAGGGGCGCGGGGGAATAGCCTTCAGTACCGGAAACTCCATACCGGATTACGTGCCTACTGAAGGTTATCTGGCTATGATAGAAACCGTACGGGAATGGAGACAGGATCAGGAGGTTTGAAAAGCAGGCATTCACCTATAACCGGAAGGGGTGCATAAATGAGAAAGCAATTAATGAAAATGTTGGAATCGCGTAAGGATGAGATGATTCAAATCCGCCGCCATCTGCACGAGTACCCGGAGTTATCCTTTCAGGAAGAAAAAACAGCCCAGTATATTGAGAGCTTTTACAGAGGCAAGGACGTAGAAATTCAAACCAAAGCAGGCGGCGGCTACGGGATTATTGTCACCATCAATGGAAATAAGCCGGGGAAAACCATTGGCCTGCGAGCGGATTTCGATGCACTTCCCATAAAGGAAGAAACCGGTCTTCCCTTTCAATCAAAAAATGACGGGGTAATGCACGCCTGCGGCCACGATGGGCACACCGCATACTTAATGGTTCTGGCAGACTGCCTGATTGAATTAAAGGATAAGCTTCCCGGCACAATTAAAATTATTCATCAGCCTGCCGAGGAAAAACCTCCGGGAGGGGCTAAAGGTATGCTGGAATCAGGGCTGCTGGGTGATCTGGACGGAGTTTTCGGCATACATCTGCTTCCACATGCTCCCTCAGGTGTTGTGTCCTGGCGCAGCGGCTATTCAATGGCGGGAATGGCACATTTTCATTTGCATGTTCAGGGTACGGGGGGTCACGGCTCTTCCCCTCATTTAGCCAATGATGCAATTGTAGCCGGTTCGTATTTCGTTACAGCTTTACAGACTATTGTCAGCCGCCGCCTAAATCCTTTTGATTTAGGCGTGATTACCGTTGGTTCCTTTGATGGCAAGGGGGTTTCAAATGTCATTAGGGACAGTATCGAACTGGAAGGCGATGTACGCTACATGACCCCGGAAGCACAGCAGCTGACTTACAAAGAGTTGAATCGGCTGGTAAAGGGTCTTGAGGCTATGTTCGATGTAAAATGCCGGCTGACATATACTCAGGGATATCCTTCTTTATATAACGATCCGGAGTTAACCTTATTGGCCAGGGAAAGCCTGGAAGGCATGAATGATCCTGATATCATACAGGTAGTGGAATCTCCGCCCATATCAGGTTCGGAGGACTTTTCCTATTTTTCTCAGGCAGTCCCGGGTGTTTTCCTCTTCGCCGGATGCAGACCAAAAAATGTGGAACAGGTATATTCTAACCATCATCCGAAATTTGATATTGATGAAGATTCGCTGTTGGTTGCTGCAAAAGCGATGGCACAGTTAGTTTGTGCATATTTTCAGATAAACGAATAGGCAGTCAGAGCAATTGCCGCCGTCAAATGCTCTGACTGGTCCTGCTCATGGTATCATATAATTCTTCTATTCCTGCTATATCCCTCATGCCGTCAGTAGCATTCATTTCCGAAAGACAGCAGGCAGCCGCGGCAGATGCTGTCTGTAAAGCGCGGTTTACATCCCACTCTTTATACAGGCTGTACAGTATTCCTGCACAGAAAGCATCTCCGGCACCTACTGTTCCTTTAATATAGCCGTCGGGCAGTTTCAGGGATTCCTGCTGATAGTACTTTCTGCTTCTATCCATGGCATAACCGCCTTCCGGGGCATGGATTACTACCAAATCATTAACGCCCATATCCATGAGTCTGCTGCAAACATCAGGCATGTTTTCGACCAGCAGGATATCCTTCTCATCCCGCAGAGGGATCCCTGCAGTTAATGAAGCCTCCACCTCGTTTACAATAAAGTAATTGCAGTATTTAAGGCTGGGAGGAACAATCCGGGAGTACCTGTCGCTGTTTTCACTGACCACGTCCAGTGATGTTTTCAGACCGCTTTTCTGCGCTTTATCCAGAAGCCTGGCCATTACAACTCCATATTCAGGGTCAGAGGCATCAAGAGAATCCAAAAGAAGAGCGTAACCGATGTGAAGCAAATCAGCTTCGATCTTCTCGAAATCAAAGTGTTCCATATCAAGCAGCCGGTTTGTGCCCCTGTAATGGAAAAAGGTACGGGCACCGGTACTCTTCACAGTCATGACATCACTGAAAGATGTGCCGATATTTGCATCCTGTTTAACCAGTTCCGTGTTGATATTGTATTGTTTCAAATTTCGAATAATCTGCTCTCCGTCTTCATCATTGCCTACCAGACCTATGGCCTGTAAAGGAATACTTGAATCCATTTTAGCCAGATCCAGCAGCACATTTGGCAGGGCACCGCCAACAGCCTTGCTGACAGTAAAAATAGTTGACAGATTTCCCTGCTTTGGATAGCTGTCAATTGTTTTTACATAATCAACTACAATATTCCCGCCTACGGCTATTCCTTTTTTCAAATTACTCCCTCCAAAGAATTACGGTTTTTTAATTTATGGTAAAACTGCAGGATATGATCAAAAGACTCGTCGTTCCTGCTAATACCGGTAAAATGAGCGACAGCAGAGTCTATACCATGTTCCTTTATGTAGTTATGAATATATACTGACGCCTCATCATTGTCATTATAATACAGAAAACCTGCTGCAATGCCGGCCAGGATCCCGGCCGGATGGATATCGTGTTTTTCGCACAACCTAACAGCACCTACAAAGCGATCTTGTTTGGACAGCTTTCTTATGGGATCCTTAGCTACTCTTTCTGTCGTATCTTTCAGTGCCCTGTTTCCGAATCGTCTGATCAAATCCTCGGTATAAAGTTCCAGTTCCCTTAAAGGAACATCATATTCTTTGGACATGGCGTCGGTTATATCCTTATAGGCGCTTATAACAATTTTTCTGATATATTCATCCTCTATTGCATTGTATATATATCTGAATCCCCTGATATAACCCATGAATGCGGTTAAGGTGTGCCCCATGTTATGTACATAAATTTTCCTTTTGATATAAAAATCAAATGGTGAAAATGCGATCATATTCTTAATGTCCGGTATTTCGCCCTTGAATCCGTCTCTGTCAACCGGCAGCTCCTCATATTCCTCCACGGTGATTTCCAGTGGATTTCCGGAGTCGGCATTTGCTGCCGATGGTACCATTCTGCCTATGGAAGCTTCCACGAATCCTGTTTTTTCACTCAGCAATTGCTGATCTTCCTCTTGTAATAAGGCCGCTACCCTGCTCCGCAGATATTTGTCTGCCTGAATCATATTCTCGCATATCAATATGTTGAGTGGTTTCATATTGCCATTACACCATCTGTTTTTAAGACCCAGGGCAATTGCAGGAGCAATTTTCTCCAGAGCATTCACTCCTACTGAGGTGGATACAATATCTGCATGGACAAACTCTTTGGCAACTTCCTGAACATTGCTTGAGTCTACGGCCCTTACGTTACTGATGATAACATGACGGGTGCGTTCATTGGATACAAGATGAATCGGGTAGCACCTGTCCCTGTTGAGCCTTTTAATGACAGCTTCGTTTATATCCAGAAAAACCACTTCATACCCCGATTGATGCAACAGCTGTCCTATAAAACCGCGTCCTATATTTCCCGCTCCAAAAATAAGTGCTTTTTTCATTATCTTCAGTCTTCCTTCCAGCTGCTCGATACCTCATCAGGAGGCCGCAGGATTATTCGTTCTCCATCCAGCTCCACCTTGATCTTGTTCTTTTCCTTCAATCCCAGTGCTTCCAGATACTCCCGGGGAATTTGCAGCCTGCCGCTTCGATCCAAAACTGCCAGTTCCTCATGGGTTTCTTCATCCATAGGTTCATCGGTGGTTCCCAGCTTTTTCATTTCGGCAATTTCATCCGCATATCTCCTGCGAATAAACTCACTGCTGGTTCTACCGTCCCTGATAGCTACCACCCTGTCTACCATGCGGGAGATCTGACGATCATGGGTGACGATAACGACGGTAACTCCATAAGCCCTGTTAAACTCCCGAAAAACCTCCATAATCTGCCTGGTAGTTTTAGTATCCACTGAGCCGGTAGGCTCATCCGCCAGCAGAAGCTTGGGATTATTGGCAAGCCCAATGGCGATGGCCACCCTTTGCTGTTCCCCGCCGGACAACTGGCTCAGCTTGCTTTTTCTTCTATTGGACAAGCCTACCATGTCCAGCAGCTCTCTGGCCCGCTCTCTTTTAGCCTGTCCGGTCAGTATCATGGGCATTTCCACGTTTTCCTGCGCTGACAGATAGGGAATCAGATTTCTTGCATTGTTCTGCCATACAAAACCCACTGTTTCCCTTTTGTATTTAACCAGCGCTTTGTCATCAAACTTCAGCAAATCCTGGCCGTCTACCAGCAGGGTACCGGCAGAAGGACGGTCCAGCCCCCCAAGCATGTTCAGAAGAGTGGACTTTCCGCTCCCGCTGTTACCTATAATGGCCATCAGCTCACCTTTTTCTACGGTGAGATCCAGCCCCTGCAGTGCCACAACCTCCAGGTCGGGCGTCTTATATATCTTAACCAGATTATCACATATGATCATTCTTCAGCCCCCCTGCCTATTCTGCCAAATCTATCACCATACCATCATCCAGGGTATAAACATAGTCTGCAATATCAATCATACTGGGATCATGGGTAGTCATAACGACAGTCAGGCCTTCCTCCTCTACCAGATCCTTCAGCAGCTTGACCACCTGCAGGCCCATGCTGGTATCCAGCTCAGCAGTCGGCTCATCGGCGAAAACCACCTTGGGTTGATGGGCAACAGCCCTTGCAATGGCAACACGCTGCTGTTCACCGCCGGACAGTTCCTGTGGACGATGGTTCATTCGTTTTTGCAGGCCTACCATGGCCAGACACTCCTCAGCTCTCTTCTTTCTGTCTTTTGGGTTATATCCGGCTACCCGCAGTCCGAACTCCACATTTTCGTAAGCTGTCATAAGAGGCATAAGAGCAATGGACTGAAAGATAAAACCCATATGATTTCGCCTGAGCTGATCTTTTTTTGCTTCTGAAAGCCTGGTAATATCCTGACCATCGAAGAATATATGCCCGGTACTGGGCTGATCAAGAGCTCCCATCAGGTTGATCAGCGTTGTCTTTCCTGAACCGGATCTTCCCCTTAAAATAGTAAGTGCACCGGATTGAATCTCTATATTTATATTCCTCAGGGCATGTACGATCTCCTGACCGGATCGAAACTGCCTTGAAATGTTTTCAGTTCGGATAATCATGCTTCTCCCCCTTAATCCTCACCAAGCTTGATGACCTGGGCAATCTTGATTCTGGATATAAGCATTCCCAGTACGGTAAGCCCTGCTGCCAGCATGAAGAAAACCATTGCGTAAATTCTGGCAAAATCAGCAGGATTAGTAACCACATGGAAGGGCGGCACTTGTTCTGCTGCATTGTTGGCTATCTGCAGCAAAGGCACAAACAATTTGCTGGACAAAAGCCCTATTACAATACCTGTTATTATGGACAGTCCGGATATCAGAATCTGCTCCCAGGTCAGCATGCCGATTATCTTACCCCTGGACAAGCCAATTGCACGGAATATGCCAAAATTCAGTACCCTTCTGTTGATGGAAAGTATCCAGTAGATGAGGAACCCTGCCATGCATATGATCATTGTTACAATAAACCCCAGGGTGAGAACACCGTTGGTCCCCTGAACCATGGGATCGTTTTTCATCCTTATGATAGTTTGATCCGTATCCTTCAAAGATACTATGCTTAGTTTCTTATTTTCTATATCATCGTAAATCTGCTCACTGGTTGCTCCCGGCGCTTTGGACAACCATACCTGATAGGGTTCCAATGCCATTTTAGCCCGGATATAGGAATAGCTGGCGACAACAAAATCAGGCTCTTCGTTCTGCGGAGTCTTTTTATTGGGATTATAGGTGGGCCAGTAATCTACAAAAGCATATACAATGCCTTCAAATGAACCCTGATCCTGCCAGGTAATGAAAATGGAATCCCCCGCTTTTACGTCATATTTCGTTTGGAAGGATGAAGACAGCAAGACTGCCCGTGGATCCTGCGCCATCAGATTCAGGTATTCATTCAGATGATGGGGCAGCAGGCCGTTTCTGAACCAGGCAGTTCTGCTGAATTCATCGGGAATAATCCCCATCAGGACTGCACGATTTGCCCTGCTGCCTTTCATGGCTACACTTACTTTGTTCTTCACAAATACCTTAGTGACACTGTCCACTCCCTCCAGGCTTTCATATGGACCGAAAGGCGGTTCCTGGTATTGCACCGGCTCTTCCGTACCCATGCCGCTTTGCATTCCCGGAGGACCAGCCCCATCCACCATTGACAGAAGCGGCGGTGCAGTGTTAGGCCAGTAAGCCTCAATGACAATGTCTGCCCCATTTTCATAGCGGATTCTTTCTTCGTAGTTGGTATTCAGAGTTCTGGCTGCATTTGCATTGAATATTCCTATGGATAGGGTCATAACAAGAAACAGCATTAGAAATTGGTTTTGGCCTCCTGACCGACCCACTTCAATGAAAGAAGCATAGAGCACGGGAGACCATTTTTTCTTTCCCAGCCAGAATATCAAACGGATTATCAGCGGGTGAATTCTTAAAAAGGCCAGACCTGCACCAATTATAAACAAAGTGGATATGAGAAACAAAAGAGGATCCACTGATACTGACGATGCTTCCAGATTCGCTGACTGGATGATATCCTGGCGCAATTCATAGCTGTATAGGCCGTAAACGGAAACCGCCAGCAAAACGACGTCCAAAAACAATTTTTTCCATAATGGCTGTTTTCTTACTCTGCTTTTCTTTTGCTTGTGCAGAACAATGGTAGTGCGGGATGCAGCAGAAGCCGGCAAAAGCATGGTTATCATAAACAGCACAATAGCCAGCATGGAGTACTGATACGCCCTGCTTGACAAACTGAGAGGCAGGGCTGTTCTTTGCACAAATTCCAGAAATCCATTGGAGGCTCCCAGAATATTGCACAGGAATAATCCCAGGAAGGGTCCCAGGATTAATGCAATAAGGCTTAAAATCAGACTCTCAATCAGATAAGTGTTGAAAATCTGCAAGCTGCTGGCTCCCCTGCTTTTCATGACAGCAATCTCATTCTTTTCATTTTCAATTGTCAGCTGGGCCACCATAAACAGATAAAAGGCCAGCATCAGCAGAATGGGAACCTGGAGCATCCACAAGGTCAGCTTCAGCCGGGCTTCCCTGACATTATATTCCTCCAGTATGCTGACAATGGGGAACTTCCATTCCAGGCTGCGATACTCATCGTAATATTCGGAGTGATACTGTATTGCCTCCAGTATACCCGGGATACTGCTCAATGTCATGGCATGATAGTCAAAGGCAAAGTACCATTGTGCACTGCTTACAGCAGGTGAATCAGTGCTGACAAAATCCTGAATCATCAGATCATAATCCATCATAAAGCTGGTGCGATAAGCCGCTATATTCTGAAACCAATATGGATTATTCAAATCCTTTATTTGGTAAACACCAACAATTTTCAGTTTCAACGGTTCTTCCACGCGCTTGATCATATCATTAACCACATAAACCTCATTCAAGCGCAGATCAAGCTCTTTCATCGCCTGTTCCGTCACAATCACTTCATACAGGTCATCCTGTTTTTCAGCAGCAAACATACGGCCATGTATGATTTCAGCATACTCAGGCAGTGCCTCAAGGCCCTCAATTTTGATATTCCTCTTTAAAGGCTTTTCCTCCCGTTCCTGCTGAGGCAAAGCCGTAAAATAATCCAGTGTCAGCAGTCTGGTTTCTGCTATTACGGGCAAATCAACATTGGGTATAAGCTCATTGGAAATATGCCGTTCAAAAACCCGAAAAGCTTTTGCCCTGTCTTTTGCACTGTAATTGGAGTAAAAGTTTCCCTTTACATGGTACCTCCCCGGATAATAGCGGGTTTGCAGTTGATATTCCTCTGCGTCCTTGATTAGCATTCGCTGAAGCACACCATCAGTATATGTGGGAATGCTGCTGACCATAGCTACTGCCAGTATGGAACCTACGAGAAGGCAGATCATCATCCAGGGGTTGTTCAGCATTTTACGAAGTACTATCCGAATCACAATACATCACCCCTATCTCAGAATAATTTCTTCTCCTTCTTCAATTCCTTCCAAAATTTCGACTTCCGTGGCAGTCTCAACGCCAATGCGCACATCCCGTTCATTGTTTAGGCCGTTTTCCAGAACATTCACATACTTTCTGCCCATGTAATTGCGTACCGCCTGCTTGGGCACTATAATGGTGTCATAGCTTTGTTCCAGAATCAGGGTAATTTGGGCATTGGTTCCCATCTCCACCTCTTCGGGTAAGTCCTCCACTTCAATTCCGACAAGGTTCTTAAGGTTTTCATCACCATCCGGGGGCACATTGGCCGGAGTGGATACTACCTTCCCCGTATAAGTTTTTTCATCGATGGTAACCTCCACTTCAGCTCCCATGGTAAAATTGGACAGATTGCTTCCATTATATACCACATACAGAGCATCAGGATTGGCAATACGAATCAGGTTCTGGAAGGCCCCTACAATATCGCCCGGGCTCAATCGGGTATCCACATAGGTAACAACTCCGTCCACATCGCTTCTTAATTCAGCTTCTTCCTTTTGCTTTTTCAGACTCTCCAGGCCGAGCCTGACCAGCTGAATATCTATGGAAGCCCTTTCCAAATCATATTTGCCGGCATTATTCGCTTTTAACTGATTATATGTTATCTGTGCCTTTCTGAGATTCAATTCCTGTCTCTTTATCTCTGTTTCCAGGTCATCAGTATACAGCTCCGCCAGGAGATCCCCTTTTTTGACCTCGTCTCCATGTTTTACATATATCTCCTTCAGCCTGCCGCCCCGGGCCTCAAAGAACATATACTTGCTGTCGATGGAGACAAAGCTGCCTGAACCCCGGATGGTTTTTACAATATCCCCTCTCTTAGCCTTGACAGTGCTGTAAGAAACCTTAACCGGTTCCATGACCGGTGGAGCCAGCAGACTCTCTTCCTTTGGAAACAATTTACATCCGGTCAGCAAAAAGATCAGCAACAGAAATACTGTTGCTGATACTAAGCCTTTTTTAGAAAGCATGACAAGTCCCCCTCTTGATCTCTTTTCAATGTAATTATTTCTTACTATTTGAAATAGTTAACGCCTGATTGGAAAATCAACTGTTCCCCGGATACAGGCATGTTCCTGGCCACATTGGCTCCAGTACGCTCGGAATGACCCATCTTACCGAATACCCTGCCGTCAGGGCTGGTAATTCCTTCTATGGCATCCAATGAACCAAAGGGATTATAAGGATAATTCCCTGTCGGACAACCTTCCGGGTCCACATATTGGGTTGCTGTTTGTCCGCTGGCAGCCAAACTTCTGATTAGCTCAGGATCAGCTGTTAATCTTCCTTCTTTATGGGAAACGGGAATTGTATGGATATCACCGGGATTGGACAGAGCCAGCCATGGAGACAGGACCGATGCAACACGGGTCTGTACCATGCGCGACACGTGCCGCCCTATGGTATTGATGACCAATGCAGGAGAATCAGCTCCGGCATCCCGAATCTCACCATATGGAACAAGCCCCAGTTTGAGCAATGCATGGAAACCGTCACCTATACCCAGAATCAGGCCGTCCCGGTTTCTGAGCAGATCAAAAACAGCATCACTGACTATGGGATTGCGGAAAATTGCTGCAATCAACTTGCCTGCTCCGTCCGGTTCACCGCCGCCGCTTAATCCGCCCGGTATCATCAGAATCTGGGCTTCTTTTATTCTGTTTGCCAATTCCTGAATGGACTCCTTAATTTCCCGGGGAGAAAGATTTCGGAATACCATCATATCCGGGATTCCGCCGGCCTTCTCAAAGGCACGGGCAGTGTCATACTCACAATTGGTTCCCGGGAATACCGGTATAAACACTTTCGGAGAAGGGATTTTTATTAGAGGACGATAACTGTTTCTCCTATCATAACGGAATAATTCCTGTTTTTCAGACTTCTTGGAAACACTGGCAGGGAAGATGGATTCCAAAGGACTGTCCCAAGCCTGAAATACCTCATCCAAAGGGAATTCCCCACCATCGACCGATATAACTTCATTGCCGGAGGTGTATCCCAGTTTGATGAAATCTGATTCTTCGAACCAGTCGGACAATGATTCTTCCCTGGAAATCTCCAGGATAAGGGAACCATACATGGGCTGGAACAGTATATTTTCCTCAATAGGTTCAAATACAAACCCAATCCGGTTGCCAAAACACATTTTGCTTATGGCCTCAGCAATCCCGCCGCCTCGAACGGAATGGGCAGCTCTGATCTTCCCCTCTTGTACCAGCCCTTGAATGCTTGTATATTTGCGATGAAGCTGTTCAAAATCGGGCAGATCATTCTCATCCCTGTCCAGCTTTATCAATACCGCCATGCTGTCTGCTGACTTGAACTCCGGTGAGAGTACCTGGTCCGCTCTGGCTGTTGTGACCGCAAAGGCTACCAGGGTGGGGGGAACGTCCAAATCCTCGAAGGTGCCGGACATACTGTCCTTTCCGCCTATGGCGGGAATACCCAGCATTTCCTGGGCATACATGGCACCCAGCAAAGCAGCAAAGGGCTTACCCCACCTTTCCGGATCGTCACCTAACTTTTCGAAATACTCCTGCAGGGTCAGGCGGATTTTTCTGTAGTCTCCCCCCATGGCAGTAATTTTCGCAACTGCCTCCACAATGGCATATACTGCTCCGTGGAAGGGACTCCAGGTGGAAATGTCAGGATTAAATCCATAGGCCATGAGGGTGGCGGTATTGGTTTCTCCACCAAGCACTGGGATCTTGGCAGCCATTCCCTCAGCAGGAGTCAACTGATACCTGCCGCCATAGGGCAGTAATATGGTAGCAGCCCCTATGGTGCTGTCAAAGCGCTCTGCCAATCCTCTCTGACTGCAGATATTCAATGACCGGACAAGGGAAAGCCATTTTTCTTTCCAATGCATCTTATCTGTATTTTGGGCGCTGAAGTAAGGCCTGTCAGTGGATGGAGACAAAACGGATACATCAGTGAACTGTTCAACACCATTGGTGTCCAGAAACTCACGACTGATATCAACTATATACCTGCCCCGCCATTTCATTCTCATACGACGGGTATCCGTTACCCGGGCAACCACAGTCGCTTCCAGGTTTTCCTCCCGGGCGGCCTGGATGAAAGCTTTTTCATCTTCCGGTGCCAGAACCACTGCCATCCGCTCCTGCGACTCGGAAATGGCCAGTTCTGTTCCGTCAAGACCTTCATATTTCGGGGGTACTGCATCCAGATTAATATCCAGGCCGGCTGCCAGTTCACCTATGGCCACTGATACTCCGCCTGCCCCGAAATCATTGCATTTTTTGATCATTCCGGCAACCTCGGGTTTGCGGAACAATCTGAGTATATTGCGCTCAGTGAGAGGATCTCCCTTCTGAACCTCGGCACCGCAACTAATAAGTGACTCCTCATCATGGGCCTTGGAGGATCCGACGGCTCCGCCGCAGCCATCCCTGCCGGTCCGGCCTCCCAGCAGTATCACTATATCTCCTGTCTGGGGTCTGGCACGGACAACATTCTGCCGGGGAGCTGCCGCAATCAGGGCTCCGATTTCCATACGCTTGGCAGCGTAGCCGGGGTGATAAATCTCCGCAACCTGACCAGTCGCCACGCCGACCTGGTTGCCGTATGAACTGTAGCCCTCTGCTGCATCGATGGTAATTCTTCTCTGGGGCAGTTTTCCCGGTATAGTCTGATCAAGAGGTGTCCTGGGATCAGCGCTCCCTGTGACGCGCATGGCCTGATATACATAGGATCTGCCGGAAAGAGGATCCCGTATACCGCCTCCCAGGCAGGTTGCTGCACCGCCGAAAGGCTCAATTTCCGTGGGATGGTTGTGGGTCTCGTTTTTGAACATAAGCAGCCAGTCCTGCAGTTCACCGTCAACATCCACTTTTACCCCTATGCTGCAGGCATTAACCTCATCTGATTCGTCCAGATCATCAAGAAGACCCTGTTTTCTCATTTTCTTCATTATAATAGTGGCAATGTCCATCAGACACTCATTCTTTGGTTTGTCTGAATATATTTCCTGTCGGATTTCCTGGTATCTGCGATATGCTGACTCTATTTTGCCGATATAAGGACCCTGCTTAAATTCTGCCTGTCTGATACCGGTCAGAAATGTAGTATGACGGCAATGGTCCGACCAATAGGTATCTATAACCTTGAGTTCAGTGATGGTTGGATCCCGCTTTTCCGTATCCCGGAAATATTTCCGGCAGAACCGCAAATCCGCCAGAGTCATGGCAAAACCTGTATCCCGCCAGTATGCAGCAAGCCCATCATCGGTCATGTTAATGAAACCATTCACCAGCTCGATATCTTTGGCTGCTTCGTATCCGGCATCGAGGGTGTCGGGTTTTTCCAGGGATGCCTCTCTGGATTCTACCGGATTTATACAGTAATTCTTTATTTTATCCAGCTCTGCCGGACTGATCTCTCCATCCAGCAGAATGAGCCTGGCTGTCTTTACTATGGGCTTTTCCCCCAGCGTAAGCAGCTGAATCCCCTTAGCCGCAGAATCAGCTCTCTGATCATACTGACCGGGCAGATATTCCATGGCAAACATAAGCTGTCCGGTTTTTGTCGGCAGTGTTTCCTCGTAGTACCGATCCACAGGAGGGTTGCTGAAAATAATATCCCTGGCCTGCAAATATTCCTCCTCGCTGATTCCCTGCACATCATAGCGGTTTACAATGCGTACGCTGCTGAGGCCTTTAATGCCCAGGTTGGATCTCAGGTCTTCAAGCAAGGCTTTTGCCTCAACCTGATAGTTTTCTTTTTTTTCTGTATAAATTCGTTTTACCGGCAATGACGGCGCCTCCATTCAAAATGGTGTCAATAATGTCATAGATCAAAGCGTGAATTGAAATAAAAAGACTTACAAAATATTCTACAATGTTTTCATTATAGTATAAAAATTTACAGATGTAAAATAAAAAACTGGCATTCATATGCTTATATAAATCGTGAGTTGCTTGGCCATACTAATGTAGAGGTGAGATTGGATGTCCGGAAAAAGGAAAATTATAACCCTGCTTTGTCTTATTCTGACAGTTGTTTTAGCCGGTTGCAGCATGCTGCGTTCTTCCACTTCCGAAAAGGAGGAGGGCGATAAGAAGAAAAATCCGCCTAAAGCACTGACCCGAATGGAAAAGGACACCGATGGCATTGTCCGGGATCTGGAAGAGGTTCGTCAAATGCGGGCCAGACAGATAAGGGAAGCAAAAAGCCCGTCAAAGCAAAGTCAGCCCGATAAAGAGCTGGAAAAACAAGGGCAGGATCAAAAGCAGCCTGCTGACGGGAAAGAAGAAAAACAGCAGGAAAATGAAGAAAAAAATCAGAAGCAGCAAGGTGAGCAGGAGCAGAATAAGCAGGAAGAAGATCAAGGCAAGCAGGAAGAAAAACAAGGTGGAGAACAGGCAGCTCAGCTCATGCCGACAGCTCAGCCTGTGCCCCAGCCGGACTGGAACAAGCTGGAATCCACGGTAGAAGGGCTTAATGAGCTGTGGAACAGCTATGAACCCCTGGCCCGGTCCGACGGAGCCATGCCTGAGACTATTAAAGGTTTTGATGATCAATTGATGGCCCTTACAGAGCAAATTATGGCCCGCAATGAAGAAAAAACACTGTTGGCAGCCAATACCCTCTACTTATACTATCCCGATTTCCTGAAGCTCTATTCCCATAATCAGCCGCCTGAAGTCAAGCAGATCAAAGGTCTTACCCGGCAGATTCTGACATACGGACAGCAGGACAGATGGGAGGATACAAAGCCTCTTTTGGATCAAATGAAAAAGGCCTGGCAGGAAGCCAAGACCAAAATGAAAAAACCCGATAAGCTGCTTAACAGCCAAATTGATGCTGCCATAAGTGATTTTCGTTTTGTTGTATCTGAAAAGAAAATCAACCTGGCAGATATAAAGGGCAGAATATTAATAAAAAACCTGGACAAGGTCGAGTAAAGGTATTCAGGAGGCCTTACAGTACCTAAAAGCTGCGGCAGCTGTTAACCGCCCTTTTCCATTGCTGATACAGGGCATATCTCCGCTCCTCTTCCATTTCCGGCAGAAATTCTTTTCCAACGCTCCAAATATTCTTAATATCTTCCTCGTCCTTCCAGAAACCTGTTTCGAGCCCGGCAAGAAAAGCTGCTCCCTGTGCCGTGGTTTCCAGATTGGCCGGACGTACCACCTTCACTCCCAGAATATCCGATTGAAACTGAATAAGAAACTCATTGGCAGAAGCTCCTCCATCCACCTTAAGCGATGACAATGCGACACCTGAATCTTCCTCCATAACAGTTAGGATATCCCGGGTCTGATAGCAGATGGATTCCAGTACGGCACGCACCAGGTGATTCCGATTGATTCCCCGGGTGATACCGAATATGGCACCTCTGGCATACATATCCCAATAAGGCGCACCCAGGCCTGTAAAAGCAGGAACCATAAATACTCCCTGAGTATCGGGCACGGCTTTTGCCAATTCTTCGCTCTCGGCTGCGGTTTTTATCAGTCCCAGTTCGTCCCTCAGCCACTGAACAGCTGCTCCGGCAACAAAAATGCTGCCTTCCAGAGCATATTCAACTTTACCGGCAACTCCCCATGCTATGGTAGTCAGCAGGTTATTGGAAGACAAAACCGCCTTGCCGCCTGTATTCATCAATAGGAAGCACCCGGTGCCGTAAGTGTTTTTGGCTGTACCTGTGTCAAAACAAGCCTGTCCGAACAATGCAGACTGCTGATCTCCTGCTGCCCCGGTAATCGGGATCTCCCTCCCGAGCAGGCTGATATACGTGCTGCCCAAATAACCGCTGGAGGGCTTTACTTCCGGCAGCATAGGAAGCGGAATGTCAAGGATATCCAGCAGCTCTTCATCCCAGTCAAGTTCATGTATGTTGTAGAGCATGGTTCGGGAAGCATTGCTGTAATCAGTTACATGCCTGGTTCCTCCGGTCAGGTTCCAGATCAGCCAACTGTCCATGGTACCGGCCAGTATTTCTCCCCTTCGGGCTCTTTCCCTCAGGCCTGGATTCTGATCCAAAATCCATTTGATTTTAGTTCCGGAGAAGTAGGCATCAATTACCAGGCCGGTTTTGCTCCGAATCATCTCTTCAAGACCTTCTGCCTTTAGTTGCTCACAAATTCCTGCAGTTCTTCTGCATTGCCACACTATGGCATTTCCTATGGGCTTGCCGGTATTGCGATCCCAAAGGACTACGGTTTCCCTTTGATTGGTAATTCCGATAGCGGCAATATCATCAGCACCTGCATTATTCTCCTTTAATGCCTTGGAAATAACATCCAGCTGGCTTTGCAGGATTTCCTCAGGATCGTGCTCAACCCAGCCCGGCCGGGGATAAATCTGCCTGAATTCCTTGGACGAAGAACCTATCATCCTGCCATTCCCGTCAAAGAGTATGGCTCTGCAGCTGGTAGTTCCCTGATCCAAAGCCAGAATCATTTTTCCCATATATACTCCCCCTTTTCCCAAAGTTAACAGATATATTTAAGGGATTACCTGAATAAGCTGTTCAGCAGCCCTGTCCAGCTCGCCCAGATCCCATAGGAGACGGCTTGCACTATACTTGTCACGGATATCCTTGGTAGCAATAAAGGTCTGCCTTACCAACTCGGCAGAAAAGCCCAATTCTTTCGCACTTACAGGAGCTCCGATCGATTTCAGCAGCCCGGTTGCTTCAGACCGCGTTGGCAGTTCTTCGTTGATGATTTCCATTATGTCATTCCAATGCTGCAGTATACGTTCCAGGCGGTGAGCATGCTTATCCTTGTCATACTTTCCTTCTCTCTGCTCCAATTTAGTCAAATCGGAAGCACTGGAACCCAAAAACTGATGAAGAAAATGCTGGTGTTTTTTCAGATCAAATTGATTGACATACTCAAGTGCTTTTTCTCTGTCGGGCTGAACTGCCTTAAGATATTCATAGATTTTCAGTGTCAGAATTGTTCCTATGCCAACCTGTATACCATGTAGATCCTGGTTGGTTTTGAACTCCAGGGCCCTCATATCCCAGATATGGGAGAAATAGTGTTCTATGCCGGATGCGGGTCTTGAAACACCTGCAAAGCTCATGGCAATGCCTGACATAATCAAGCCTTCCATGACACTTGCAACTGCTGAGGAATCCCGTTTTATAAGATTCTCTGCACTCTGTATGCATTTCTTCAGTGAACGGCGAACCAGAGAAGCGATATTCCCGCAATAGTACTCATCATTAATGAGGTGAGAGATTCTCCATTCGCAGATACTAACATACTTTGCAAGCATATCACCAAGGCCTGCCTGCAGCATGTTCATCGGCGCCTGACAGATCACATCCAAATCCCCAATGATTACCGTCGGACATGCACTGGGCAGAGTTACCTTGATACCCGCAGATATCATGGAGGAATTTCCGGAAGCATAGCCATCCATAGAGGGAGCGGTCGCTACTGTCATATATTTCCGGCCGGTGCATTGCGCTGCAATTTTTGCAATATCATTAAGAGTGCCTGATCCGATTCCGATTATCCAGTCACATTCCCTGTCAAAGTTCATTACTGCCTGACCAAGTGCAAACTCATCCGGCTCCAGATGCTGCTGGGGATATATGTAACAGGAGTATGGAATCTTATTCTCCTCCAGGATGGAAACGACCCTCTGGCCGGCAGCGCGGTAGGTATTGCCGTCTGCCAGCAAAAAGGGCTTGGCTGCACCATGGGCAGCCAGCTGTTGTGGGATCTGTTCAAGAGCTCCATGACATATTATAACATTCTCAACCTCTGTATGATGATGCTTACCGCAATTACATGAAAAACCGCCATGGCTGAGCAGTTGGGATAATTCCATTTCTGAAAAACCGCTTGATACTGTCAAGTATATTACCTCCTGTTATCGTATTATTTCGTCCCTGCGGAATGCCGCCCAAACGTTTTCGTACCAATTATCCACTGACGGAATGGGTCGTACAGGCCTCCATTCAATCGAACAAGAGCCGTTTTGATATAATACTTCCTGCACCTGACGGGACAGCCTGCCCGTATCCAATGAATAGCGAAAATTTTCCTCCAGCCCTTCCGCAGGAAGCTGACCCCTGGGATCGTAAACCAGGTAGGAGCCCCTGCTCTTCCCGCCCTGGCGGATATAGTCTGCTATGGCCGAAAAGTATGCAAGCTGGGTTATAAGCAGGTCCAGATTCTGAAAGGCATGGGGGAGCTCGTATACTGAAGACAGCCGGATCTTGTCGGAGAAAGAGATAAGCTCTTCCTGCGCCTCCTTCAAAGCATCCTCTGCTCCCTCCAGAGAACGGATATGAGCCCCTGCCCTGGATGTACGGAGGCCGATCTCTTCTCTAATCTGCCTGACATTGCTTGTGCTGCCTGCCTTTTGAAGCAGTTTTTCTCCCAGGCTTATTTTTGCTGTCAGCTTTTCCCGGGTCTGTTCCGAGAAGCTGCCTGGATCCATCGGGCCGTCTGAATACCTTGCAGCAATATATTGAGCTGCCCGTGTACTGCCGACCTGACCTGAATTCAAGGCGCTTCCTCCCGGACGGTAGACACCGTGAGTGCCATTGACCTCACCTACAGGGAAGAAGTTACGGATGTTGCTTTCCCACCAGATGCCGCCGGCCAGACCTCCGTTGTTGTGCTGTGCACATACTGCAATTTCCAGATACTCCTTCTCCAAATCTATCCCATTCTGTTTATAAAGCTCAACTGCAGGCTGATTCATGTAATTGAGCCTTTCTATGGGGGTACCGAATAAAACATGGGACTGCTTCAGATAGTTATAGCTTTCCTCCCCAAGTATGCCAAAGTCCAGTGATTCTCCGGCAGGTACCACCGGATTCCTGGTGTAGTCCAGGAAGACCCTGCGGCCCTTTATCATCCTCTCCCGGTACACCAGGATATCAATGACAGAGGAACCGTAATCCGCTGCCTTTCTGGGATCAAAGGGCCATTGATAACCCTTCAGGAATACTGCATCCAGCATCCGGCCGGCATAAGGGAAAAAGTCAAGAAGAAATTCCCTTTCATCACTACCGTCCTCCTCTGTGGAAACATAACGAGGCAAAACTTGCTGATATGAACCGGACAGATTCCATCGGAACTTGACGGAGGCTATTCCATACTGGGATTCCGTCAGATTTTTGCCTCTTACTCCGGCTTCCAGCGCAATGCCGGATGCACCGGTCTGACTCTCGGGATAAACCGTAGCGCTGTAGAGGCCGGCAGGTCCGCCCACGCCGTAAATTACATTGGTGCAGTTGAAAGCCACGTATCTCTCATTGGGATCCTCCAGCTTATTGAGGTTAAGTGCCAGCAGTCCCCTTGACTGCTTTCCCTCCTTATCAGTAAGGATTGCAATAACCTGGTAACCGTCAAAAATGGGAATGTTTTTCCGTAAAACCTGTTCTTCCAGCCTTTCAATCATCAGTCTGGAGGTAAGAGGTCCTGCCGAGGTAGCTCTTTGCCTGGGATCATGGTCTGTCTTATATCCGACATACTCTCCATAACGATTGTGAGGAAAAGGAACCCCTATTTCTACCAGGCGGTAGAAGCATTGAGCGGACAGGGCGGCTTCAACCAGGGCAAGATCGCCGTCCACTGCCCCTCCGCTGTACAATGTCTGAGCCATTTCCATGACGGAATCTGCAGCAGTGCTGTCCAGACTGAGTTTATAATAGGTCTGCTTGTCCGATCCTGTGTTACGGGAAGTTCCCATTTTCCAGCCCTCGGTAATGATTGCGATATCCCTTTGTCCCAGGGAAAAAAGACGATCGGCTGCATTCAGCGCAGCTGCCCCGGAGCCTACTATTGCAGTGTTCAAAGACCAGACAGGAATACTAAGACCTGAAATGGTTATGCGATTCCCAGTCATCTTACAGCCTCCTTATGTGAAACCCGCCATCCACATCGATGGTCTGACCGGTGCTGTAAGCCAGACTGCCGGAGCACAGAACTGATACAGCATTTGCTACATCCTCAGGCTCACCCCAGCGTTTTTGCGGCAGCAGGCCGTCTGCTATCAGCCTGTCATATTTTTCTGCAACTGTCCGGGTCATGTCTGTCCTTATAATGCCCGGCCGGATTTCATACACCAGTATTCCCTCTTCCGATAATCTGTCTGCAAAAAGTTTTGTCATCATACCCAGACCGGCCTTGGATATGCAGTACTCTCCGCGGTTTACAGAGGCTGTATATTCCGACATTGAGGAAATTGTAATAATGACGGGCATGGGATTTCTGTTATGCCCGGCCTCCTTCCTTAACTGATCCACCATCTGGCGCGCTATGGCCTGCGTCAGGAAAAAAGTGCCTTTCAGGTTAATGTCCATTACAAAGTCAAAACTGTCCTCAGTCGTTTCCAGCAGATCCATCCTTTGTTTCGGTGCCACCCCGGCATTGTTAACCAGAACATCTATTCTTCCGTATCGATTCAGAATTGCGTTTAAAAATCTTTGCCTGTCCTTTGCATTACCCAGGCTGCCCTGAACATAAAGAACCCTGGCTCCTTCGTCAAGTATCGGCTTCATATTATTCATAGCCTTCTCCTCTGAAGATGTACCCAAAACAGCCAGCGCACAGCCTTCACGGGCCAGCTGCATGGATATGGCCAGTCCGATGCCCCGGGCTCCTCCGGTAACAACGGCAACCTTGTTTTCCACTTTCAATCATCCTTTCCCAGACAGAGAAGGGAATTCATCTTCTCTGTTTATATTACCGTTCTGTCCTTAACTGATTCGCGTATCACTAACTGAGTTTTCATAATCCGGACTTCAGGTTCCGGCGAGGCAGTTCCTTCAATGAGGGCAAGAAGCCGATCAGCAGCTGTCTGCCCCATTTGATATAGCGGCTGATCCACAGTAGTCAGCGGCGGATCCAGAAATGGGCTGAACTGCAGGTTGTCAAATCCCATTATTGATATGTCCTCCGGAATGCGGTAACCAGCATCCTTTGCTGCCCGCATGGCTTCCAATGCCCTGAGATCGTTTGCAGCAAAGATGGCATCAACATCCGAAGAGGAGCGCAGAAAAGTGTATACGGCATTGTAACAGGAATCCTCATCAGTTACCTCCAGCACCAGCCCGGGATCCGGCGCAATACCGGCTTTCTTCAGTGCCTGTATGTATCCCCGGTATCTTTCCCGGTACAGGGGAAGCCTTCTGTCTCCGTTTACAATGGCAATCCTGCGGTGCCCGGTCTCGAGCAGGTAAGACACAGCCTGGCAGGCAGAAGCATTATTGTCAATCAGCACTGCATCCACTTCATCCTCCATCCTGCGAATAAGGAGCACCACAGGCAGCCCCGAATCCTTCAGTTCCCGGATATGGCTGTTTTCTCTGCCTGAGGCAGCCAGAATAATTCCATCCACCCATTGCTTACGAAGCTTTTGTATGGATTCCATTTCCCTGATCGGGTCTTCATCTGTATTGCAGATAATCAGGGTGTACCCGTGTTTCCTAGCTGTGTCCTCTACTCCGCGGGATACCAAAGGGAAAACCGGATTGCAGATATTTGGCATGATCAGACCCATGGATTTTGTTTTTCCTTCTTTTAACCCCTTAGCCAGTTCATTGGGCTGGTAATTGAGTTCCCTGACAGCTGCCAGCACTTTTTCTCTTGTATGAGGATCCACCGGAATCCTTCCGCTTAAGGTACGGGACACGGTACTGGTGGAGACACCTGCTTTTCTTGCAACATCTTTTATGGTTACCATAACTTCAGCTTATACCCTACACATGCTCAGCAATATATCTGCTGACCAGTTTCGGTTTACCTTTTCTGCATTCATTATAAAGCGGCAAATAGACTTCGCCGTCCTTTATGACACATCCTGTTTTTCCGCCGTATCTCATGATTTCCGAACATTTTCCACAGGCTATGCAGCATTTGGAGGGAAGCATTCCGCCTCTTTTTATTATATCATTGGCAAAATCCGGATAAGCAAAAGCCTGACGTCCGAATCCCGCGATTTTAAACCAGCCTTCCCCAATAGCACCTGCCGCTGCCGGTCCGCCAAACTCACGAAGCCAGCTGAAACCGGTGCCCACAACCACTGCTTCAGGAGCAGCTTCCTGCAGCTCTTTTCCCGTTCTTAAAATCCGCTCCACACCAACCAGCTGATGTTCCGGCGGAGTGTAAAACCCAGTGTCATAGGGACGGTTTACATGGGGGTTGTAATATGGGTTGCCACAGGTAACATTTACCAGCTTGACGCCTTTTTCCCACAGTATCTTCATAAGCTTTTTGGGTTCGGTTAAGTCCAGGATACGGTGATCCTCCTTACAGACACCCCAGCCATACGGATATGGTATTGCATCATAAGCATTCAGCCTGACTGCGATATCCAGGGAATTGCCAAGCCTATCCCTGATCTTATCTACTATATTGGTTAAAAAACGGGTACGGTTTTCAAAGGAACCGCCGTACTTTCCTTCCCGGGTGAAAGCAGATAAAAGCTCGGAATTAAGATATCTGTGACAGGCCTTGATGTCTACCGCATCGAAACCTGCCTCCCGGGCCAGTACTGCAGCCTTTACAAATTCGTCTTCCAACTTTTCCAGCTCTGAATCTGTAATAATGCGATACTCAGTTCCTTCCACATCCAGCCAGGGGTTACTTACCGCAACAATTGGCTCTGCTTTTCCGGCCGGCCTGCTGTATCTGCCGGAATGAGTCAGCTGGATAACCGTATAGGGCAGACCTGCTGCTATAGATGAGAATTCCTTTATTTTCTCCACAAGCCGCTTGAATCCATCCAAGTTGTCCCTGCTGATAAACAATTGTCTGGGATTAGCCCTGCCATCCTGAGTAACAGCAGTTGCTTCTGCCCAGAGCAATCCTGCCCCTCCCCGGGTAAAACGCTCATAGCGCCTGAAAACCAATTCGCTGGGGGACCCGTCCTCATTTGCGTCACAACCCTCCATAGGCTGAACGGCCATTCGGTTATGTATAACCTTGTCCCCAAGCTGCAAGGGCTTTAAAAGAATGCTCATATCTTCGCACAAGGGCAGACTAAGACCCATCTCTGTTACCTTGCTTTTTAATTCCTCCAGTGTTTTTATGGAAAAACGCTCATGCTTTGTCATTAAGGCTTACCTCCGTGCAATCGATTGCAGTAATATTTATCATATTCGCCATTAATCTAAGAATTCCTTTTAATTCAGACAAAAAAGCATTGCAGCCTGATATGCTCATTTTGAGCAACTCCATGGGCTGCAATGCTTACTGTTCCAACTTTCTTTTTATACGATAAAATCTGAGGTCTACAGACCCATTTCTTTCAGGTTTCTTCTGCTGATAGCCAGGCTTTCAAACGGATCACGCTGACAGATATCCTGTTCAACCGCAGCCCATTTCACGCCTGTTTCAGCGCAGGCTTTGATAATACCCTTCCAGTTGAGATTGCCTTCACCGACCTCGGTCATAATCTGTACCCGTCCATCTCTGACCTGAACAGCCATGTCCTTGAAATGTACAACATCCATGCGACCGCTGACCTTATAGATCCATTCAATGGGATCAGCTCCTCCATGCTGCACCCAATAGGTGTCCAGTTCGAACCCAAACACTTCCGGATCGCTTTCCTGCAATAGTATTTCCATACCGGTTATACCGTCGAACTTCTGATATTCAAAGCTGTGATTATGGTAGATAAACTGCAGTCCATTGTCATGCAGGATTCTGGCGTATTCGGATGCTTCCCTGGCGAAGGATACATAGCCCTCCTTGCTGGTTGAATACGGGCTCGGCATGGCACCAACACCAACATACTTGCAATTCCAGAGCTTGTGCTGTCGAATTACATCCTGTGTGTCTTCCTTAATCCGGTCAAAGCTGATATGGGTAGCACAGATGGTAATTCCCAATTCATCTGTCATATCCTTCATTTCCTGATGACCAATGGGGCCAATTCCTGATACCTGAACAGCATCATAGCCGGCTTCTTTAATCTTCTTCAGACTCTCTCTGATGCCGTCAGGTGTTTTACAAAAATCTCTGACCGTATACATCTGTGCTGCTATTTTGGGAAAATTCATATGAGCACCTCTTTCTAAATATTCAATAGGTACCTTCTGTATTCAGAATAATGTCTTCCGATGCCTTTTTAAAAGTGGAGGAGGCTATTTTTTCCTGCAGCTTCTCATAGAACAGATCCTCGTCCACAGGAATTTCCACCCAGGAATCGGTCCATGCGGAAAGATGCATGGCATTGGATATCTGCAATCCATTGATTCCTTCTGTGCCTGGGGCCAATAAGGGCGTTCCCTTCAGAATTCCCTGTACCCAGTTCTCAGTAATTCCCTTATGCTCTTTTGCCTCTCCGTAAACCGGGATTTCACATTTCCAACATTCCGGTTCTCCGAAACCACCCCTGTATTCGGCATTGAACTGACGTTCCGGAACCCTGAGCCTCCAAAAGGTAATCCTGCCGGATTCTATTACCAGCTTGCCCCTATCTGCAGAAATCTCAAATCGGTTGGTACCAGGGGATTCACCGGTGGAAGTAACAAACAGTCCGGTTGCTCCGTTTTCGTACTCCACATACCCGGTAACATCGTCTTCAACTTCAATGCTATGATATTTTCCAAAGGCGCAGAAAGCCCTGACCCGTTTGGGCAAGCCGCACATCCATTGCCAGAGGTCCAATTGATGAGGATCCTGATTCAGAAGCACACCGCCGCCTTCCCCTGCCCAGGTAGCCCTCCAGCCTCCGGAATCATAATAGCTCTGCGGACGATACCAATTGGTAATAATCCAAATAGTACGCTTTATTTCGCCCAATTCCCCCGATTGTACTAAATCCCTTACCTTCTGATAGATGGGATTGGTGCGCTGGTTGTACATAATACCAAAGACCTTGCCGCTTTTTTCTGCCGCCTCATTCATCTCTCTGACCTGCTTTGTATATACCCCGGCAGGCTTCTCTATCAGGGTATGGTATCCCTGTTCAAGTGCCTGGATGGCCATTGGTGGATGATGATAGTGGGGAGTAACTATCATTACTGCATCCATTTTTCCGGAAGCAAAGAAAGCGTCTGCATTGTCAAATAAGTGAATATCTTCCCCTAAATTTTCCTTAGCCCATTTAAGGCGCTGAGGATTGGTATCGCAGACTGCCGTCAGCTCTGCATTGGGTATCTCTCCTGCTTTAAGATAGGAAGCATGGACAGACCCCATATTGCCTATCCCTATAACACCTATTCTGACTTTTTCCAAGTTAAGCCCTCCTCACAGATATTGGTACAAGCGATGTGTTTTAAATGTAAGCGTTTACAATTCAGAATGATTAAAAAAAGAAGTCCTTATAATTATAGCATCAACAGCAGGTTTGTCAATCGGGATTAAACTGGCATCTGCGCCACTTTTGCCCCTAATACGGCCTGCCTGGACCGTTCCCGCAAGGCAACGGATATAATTTCCCTCTCATTAAAATAATAAACGGTATCTCCTATAATCTGTCTTTGTTCATGTCCTTTTCCGGTAATAAGGATGGTGTCGTTTTCCTTGCTGCTTAATATGGCATAGCGGATAGCCGTTTCCCGATCCAAAATCTCCACATGTTTTGTGCCTGGAATAAACCCTTTTTTGATTTGATTGATGATGTCCTCCGGATCCTCAGAACGGCAGTTGTCTGTGGTTAAAATGCACAAATCACTGTATTTGGAAGCAATTTGCCCCATTACGCTTCTTTTGGATTTATCCCGTTCGCCCACACATCCAAAAACCATCACAATTCGTCCCTTTGCAGTCTGACGGACCGTTTCAAGAATCTGCCGGAATCCATCCGGGGTATGGGCATAGTCAATTATTATATTTACATTTCCTTCAGCAGGTATCTGCTCAAATCTCCCGGGTATCTGTCTGACCCCTTCCAGTCCGTCCCGGATTTGGGTAAGTTCCAGCCCCATTGCTTCAGCACAAGCTGCTGCAGCCAGGCAGTTATAAATATTGTATTTTCCGGGCAGGCAGGTCTTTATCGGCATTTCACCCGTCGGAGTAACAAGCAAAAATTCGGTATAGTTTTTATGTATCCGGATATCATGGGCCTTAAAATGTGCTTCTCCTCCCAGTCCATAGGTGATGAGACGGGTCCCTCTGCCGGATGAAAGCTCTAAAGCCAGCCTTTTCCCATAAATATCATCTGTATTGATTACATTGAACTGCCCGGTCATATAGAAAAGCTTGCGCTTGGCCATGTAGTATTGTTCCATTGATTTGTGAAAATCCAAATGCTCATGAGTAAGGTTGGCAAAAACTGCCCCATCGAAGTCAATATCCCTGACCCTGTTTAGTTCAAGGGCATGGGATGAAACCTCCATGACACATGACTTAAGTCCGGAATTCAGCATTCCTCTTAACAGCTTCTGAAGTTCCAAAGATTCAGGTGTAGTATGGGTGGAAGGCTTCCATCGATGACTAAAATAAATGCCCAGAGAACCGATTTGTCCCACACTGCCATATTGCTGCTGCAAAATTGCATGGATCATCCAGGTTATTGAGGTCTTTCCATTGGTACCGGTAACGCCAATCATTGTTAAACCTTCTGACGGCTTACCGTAAAAATTTGCAGCCATCCTGCTTAAAGCCGCCCGGGTGTCCTTTACCCTGACAGCTGTCCTGCCCTGAGGAAGACTTCGTAATGCCGCAAGCTGACAGAATTCCTTGCTGACTGCTGCTGCGACTGCTCCCCTGGAGAATGCATCGGCTAAATATTTATGGCCGTCCGATTTCAGACCCTCGATAGCTACAAAAGCACTGCCGGCTGCCGCCCTTTCCGAATGATAACAGATATCAGATACTTCTGTATTTCTGTCACCCTTCCATTCAATGACGGGTAGTCCTTCCATTAGGTCTGCAAGCTTCATGCACAATGTTCTCCTTTGCTGACTGTGGGCATCAAAATGATGAACCCCTTGTTTTATACAAATTAGCATGTGCAAAGGAAGGAATTTGATGCATGACATCAAAAGCTCAAAGCAATTAATAATTTATTCAATTCAGCTATTATTATGATTTTGATCATGGAGCACCTGATCAATTACTATGACCAGGGCCAGTATAAAAACCGGATCTTCCTGCTCAGAAATATCCACACCGTATGTATCTGCCCAAGCAAACCATCTTTTGGAAATATGGGCAACCGGACTTCCATTCCTTAGAATGCTGAAATCCATGCCCCAGACATTACCTTCAGCCCGGTATTCCGCTCTTGCACTGTAGATTCGGAATTTGGGCCGAAAAAGACTGAATTCCCTTTTCACTGTTGCATAGAGCTGACCACTGTAGTAGATATTATATTCGGGCAGCAGCCTGAACAGTTTCTGCTCGATATAAGCCAGTTCCATGCCATTCATATCGTATAGCCTCAGCTTATCTCCCAGGGAAAACAATTTGCCCTTTACCATATAACGGTCATTGCCTGCCTCATCTTTTATCGTAAAGCTGTCACGCAAAGAAAAGATCTTCTGTCTTACTGCATACCTCATTACCCATGGCCTCCTTTTCCTGATTTTCACATTCTAAGAAAAAAACCTCGACCAGTGTCGAGGTTTTTAGCGGCTAAGTGCAGCCGTCTGGCACTCCCAAGGGGATTCGAACCCCTGTTGCCGCCGTGAGAGGGCGGAGTCTTAACCACTTGACCATGGGAGCAAAAAGCAGCCTCGCCATCAGGCGAGGCTTTGGCTGCGGAACTAGGATTCGAACCTAGACAATACGAGTCAGAGTCGTAGGTGCTACCGTTACACCATTCCGCAATATAAGATCTGCCCTGGCTGACAAAGTATATTATAAACCAGCCCTGCAGCAAATGTCAATATCTTTTTCCCGCGCCGGCCAAAGGGCAAAATAATATTCCCAAGATGCCGTCTTCCTAATATTTTAATACCCGCCCCTAGGCAGGTGGGATACCTGTTGCTGACTTCTAACTTCCCCCTGATAAGGGGCCTGTTATCTGCCTGCAAACGCGGATTCCCGTGTTCAAGCTGTGGGTTAAAACAATAGAAAAAACGCGCATCTCAGGAAATCTTCTAATATTATATTAATATAATCCTGTGTCCATTTCAAGGGTAAATACGAATATTCTTCGGAAGGACACCCTGTTTTTCGCAAAACAGGGCCAAGATCCGGCATACTTGTCAGAATTTGATAAAGTGAGGTTATATTGAAATTAGTGAGACTGTACCATGCTCCAAATGACTGCATACAGGACAAATATACAAGTGGATGCAGCAATTGTCACCGGTCAATGCAATAGTGTTATTAAGCACAAAGGTATCCTTTCCCACATAAGGACTGTATGGGCCTTTGTAATCCTCCAGCCTGCCTGACTGTACCATTACTGCCTGGCAGCGGCTGCATATAATTTGTCTTTCGTACAATCCGTTGCATACAGGACAGATTTCACCCATGATATTCAATGCCCTCCTGATTCTTAGATCAGTGTTTCAGCCGGTTGTGCCGCTCTTGCCGCTGTTGACCATTTCCCGCACCTGTCTCCCCATCTGGCCTGTATATTGCCACAGGAGGACAGCTCAACTATTTCGCATAAATTGGCACATCCGTTGCAGGAAAAGGACCTGGCTGTAAAATCCTCCTGCATGGAAAGAAAACCCCTGAATCTTGTTGTCCGCCCCTTTTTCATTTCCTTATGGGCTAAAATTGCTGCCCCCAGAGCACCCATTACATCATAGTGCTCCGGAACTACAACCGGCTGCTTAAGAGCATCCTCAAAGGATCTTCTGATTCCCTCGTTTGCCGCTACACCTCCCTGAAATACAATTTTCGGCAGAATCTCCTTTCCCTTGCCTACATTGCTCAGGTAGTTGCGGACAAGGGCTTGGCACAATCCTTTTATGATATCCTCCGTACTGCAGCCCATCTGTTGTTTGTGAATCATATCCGATTCAGCAAAGACGGCACAGCGGCCGGCAATACGGACAGGCGAACAGGATTTAAGGGCTATGGCTCCGAATTCCTGAATGGGTATGCCCAGTCTGGCAGCCTGCCTGTCCAGGAAAGAACCGGTACCGGCAGCACAAACGGTGTTCATGGCAAAATCCGATACCACCCCGTTTCTGAGCAGTATAATCTTGGAATCCTGTCCACCAATTTCCAGTATAGTTTGAGCATCGGGAATATATTGCAGTACTGCCATTCCATGGGCGGTAATTTCATTTTTAACCACATCAGCACCTACCATGGCAGCTGCCAGCTCCCGCCCGCTGCCTGTAGCCCCTGCTCCGGCTATACTGCATCCGGCCGGTATGGAATTCCTGAGCATTTCCAGGCCCTGACTGAGTATAGCAACAGGCTTTCCCTGGGTTCTTAAATAAATTTTCTCCAGCACATGGTACTTTTCATCCAGCAGAATAAGGTTTATGCTTACAGAACCTACATCCAATCCGATATATAAGTCAAGCTTGCTCATATTCCTTTCCTTTCTTCTGAGACAGCAAATCCACAAATGCTTCCAGTCTGGTCATATAGCCTGCTTCCCCCGTCAACTCATCCACCGTCAGCGTCATGACAGGAAAACCGCGTTCCCTGGATATGGCCGGCAGGATACTTTCTGCCACTATTTCAGGCATACAGCCAAAGGGCAGTATCTGAATGACACCGTCCAATCCCGTATCCGCATAGTGAACCGTACTGGCAATTGTTTCCCATGCATGTCCGCCGATACATAAATCAAGGTAGTTCCCGCACTTCTTCAGCTTTAGTTTTCTTTCTCTTTTAAATTTCAAATCAAAGGACAAATGGGTTTTTACCCAATCAGCTGCAGTTATCCCGCGGTGCACCTCAACCCCCAGACTGCCCAGCTTATTCTCTATATTCAAATTGACATAAGGCTCTATTAAAGTATATATTTCGCCTACCAGGCCTATGCGGAGCGGGCTTGCATCCCTCCTTTCAGGTATACTGTCCGCCTTTTCTTTAAACACGGCAATAAAATCCAGCATCTCTTTGCTGCCTCTGCATTTCAATACTTCCCTCTCAAACCGTGACTGCAGTTCATCGCTTTCTCCCCTTTTCAACTCTCTGGGTCTTTTTCTAAGCAGTATATCCGCCAGTTCATCAACTCTTTCCACTATTTTAGAGGCATTCAGAAATGCGCGGATAATCTTTGTCCATGGGCTGCTGCCTGATATCCTCTGTATCTGCTTAAGAAGGGGCCTTGGATCCCGGCCTGGAGCGTCAAGAATGACCACATCCATTTCATAACCCTGATCCCTAAGAATTTCCTGCTCAACGATGCCGTAATAGCCAAACCTGCATGGGCCGCAGCTGCCGGTTAAAACTATGGTATCCGCCCCTCTTTCCATGCTCTCAATATAATTGCCCAGATTTATCTTCATGGGCAGGCATGCCATTTCCGGGGAAATCCGGGTTCCTATTTCCAGGGTCCGCTTGCTGACAGGAGGCGGAACTACCACCGGTACTCCCAGATCATCAAACAGGGCCTTGACCGGAATATAAATGCGCCCCATGTGGGGAAATGTGATTGTCATACCTGCTCCTCCATTCCATCATGTCAATAAATGCCTCCAGCCTGGTATCAAAACCGGCCTGGCCGGTATGCTCATCCAGAGTGATGGTGGTGAGGGGGATTCCGAACTCCCTGTGATTTGCTCTAATCAGCAGTTCATCAATAAATGCATCGATCCCGCACCCAAAGCTGGTCAGAAGAATAAGTCCG
Organism: Clostridiales bacterium; assembly: GCA_012839095.1. Lineage (GTDB taxonomy): Bacteria > Bacillota > Clostridia > Caldicoprobacterales > DTU083 > DUOA01. The sequence goes on along the minus strand of DUOA01000028.1, from coordinate 1,616 downwards.
CTGATTTCCCGGCTTTCCATCATGGATAATCCGGCTCCCAGCAAGCGCTTGCCATAGCTCCAGAACAATTTTTTTGGATACCTGCTGCATGCCCCATCTACTTTTTCCTGAGTGGAGTTTTCCGGAAACCGTATTTTATACCCCCTGGCAGCCAGCTTGTTACAGATATTCATGTTGATATATCTGTCGTATAGGAGATAGGGATGACCAATGAGGCCGATAGTACCTTTGGAGTTTTTTGCAGACATTTTACTTGGCAGCCCGGCATTCGTACAGAAGCTGTCCTTATACCATGTATTATATCTTTCAGACGGATGGTTCATCCTTTTCATAATCTCCATAGGGTGAAAGCCTTTTTCCATCTCGCGGAAATAAGCCGCCTGCCTGAGCCCGGCCTTGTTCAGTGCATGTTTTACACTGGAATGTGGAGATCCCAGTTCTCTGCCCAGCCTGTACATGCCCTCATAACCTTTTTCCTCGCTGCTGTAGGCATTATAGTCCATCACCAGCAGTTCAGGGCTTCCCGGAACAGAATACCTTATCATTTCCGGTAAGCCGATAAATTTTGGGCATATGTATTCTTCCGGCCTGATGCTGATCAGGCGGGGGATCAGAATGGCATCCACCCTGCCGATTAAATCAGTTACATGGCCGTGAAAGATTTTAATTGGGAGACAGGCATCATCCACACAAATTTTAACTCCATTGTTTAAAATCTCCTGATTGGTATGATTGGATAGGATTACTTCGTGGCCCAATTCCATAAAGAAAACCTTCCACAAAGGAAAGTAGATGGAATAAAGCAGGGCTCTCGGAATTCCGATTTTCAATATGAACCTCCTGTCTATTCTGAAAAATGAAAAATTACAGTATCCTGAATAGTATTACCCGGATTATTAATAATAAAACATAGGGAATAAGTAATAACCTTTGCTAAAATATTTGGAAAGGGTATTGCTACTTGCTGCCTGGTAATGATATACTAATTATGTATAAAAATATATATGCGGGAGGTATTTCAATGAAGACTGTAAATATTAAGCTGTCCCTGGCGGAAAATGTAAAGAACTTTGTAAATATTGTAAACAAATATCCTTATGAAATCGATCTCCGTTCCGGCCGCCATGTTGTTGATGCCAAGTCCATATTGGGTATTTTCAGCCTCGATTTAAGCAAACCTGTCATAGTCGAAATCTACAGCGATGATTGCGATGATTTCTTAAAGGAAATTGAGAGCTTTATTATCTAATTAATTGCCCTTATTTCCCTTTTATGTTTGTGTAAAGCACAAAGGAAGGAATTTTAATACTAAACATGATTAAAAACCAAGATAGCCTGCAGTAAGGCTATCTTTTTCATTTTGAGCAAAAAAATTCACAAGCTGCTTTCAGCTGTTATGCATAACATTATCAATCATGCCATATTTTCTATGGTATGAGAAAACACCGCGCCGGAAAAATTATATGTACATGGAATGAATACTTTTTTATTTAGGTAATTGCGAAACTCTTGATGTAAAAGAGGACCAAGTTACCAAATTATAGTAGAGTTGCGGACACAGGCGCAACAGTGAACATTGAAAATTGAATAACGACAAACAAAAGTTGTGGAAAACT
>DUOA01000027.1 GCA_012839095.1 Clostridiales bacterium | reverse complement strand
CTGCCGCGGATTGCGGATGCCTATACGCCAGGGAGAGCCATCCTCCTTGCCATTGATTACTGCAATGTTGCCCCCCAGATTGATAAGAGCGTGCTCAACACCATGCTCTTTTAAAATGCGGACTGCTTCGTCCCCGGCATAGCCTATGGCAATACCCCCCAGATCAATGGCCATGCCCTCTGATTCCAGATAGACCGTCTGTTTTTCCTCATCTACTTTTATCCTTTTGTAGTCCACAAGGGGAAGAACCTTTTTTATATCATCCGCTTCCGGTATTTTTTCTTCTTCTCCAAAAAGATCCCACAAGCTGCTCAGAGGGAGGGTGGAAATATCAAAATTTCCCTTCGTCAGCTCTGCATACTCCAAAGCTTTCTTTATAACAAACAAGGTATCCGGGTGTACCTGAACCGGCGCCTTTCCTGCATTTGCATTAATTCTGGAAATATCACTGTCAGGCAGGGTGGCGCTCATCCGTTGTTCAATTTCATGAATTCGGGAAATGGCTGCATCAAGTCCTTCTTTTGCCCCAGGCCCCTTAGAAACAGCAAAGGTTATATAGGTGTCCAGGGCAAATATATTTTCTTCCAGACGATTGGCTGTCCTCTGCCTGCAGGAAATCAGTGGAGCCAGCAGCAAAAATGCTGTCAGCAGACTGAAAACTCTTTTCTTCATCTGCTCCAACCTTTCAGAATCTTTTGTTCATCTTAACACAGTTAATCTTTACGGAAAAGGTCGTTTAATGGTAAAATAAATAGTGATTAAATATGAATGTTGTTGAATAATTACAAATATTATATATTTTGGTATTTTTGCAGGAGATTGTAATTTTTTGCAGAATACTACCAGAGTTTTGTTTTTTGTACCAGAAAGGTGTGCTGAATCATACCGATGTCGAAGCACAAAAAGTCTGTCGAACCGGTTTTATTCGGTAGTATATAAAATCTGACAAGAGGGATTAATTATGGAGACAGTGCGGGAATGTTTTAAAGTAAATGAAAAGACAATCCGGGATCTGCAGGCTCACCTGAATAAACTGGTAGCAGAGCATGGCAGTGAAAACCTGCTTCATCCGGAAATTGTTCGATTCAGCCAATTGCTTGATAAATTTATTGCTATATACACATCATCCAAGTCCAATAACAGTTAGTTTATTTTATCCTTCCAACCGGCAGAAACGTTTCACGCCCAGGGTGAATAAAAGTTTAAACAGGAAAAGGCAAAGCAGGCCGTATACGGCTGTCAGAAGGATAGTAGTTGCAATCAGACTGCTCAGACCCGGAAGCGCTGCCTTGGCCGCTATGGTCAGCACAGCAGGAATGGCGCCGGCTGCCATATTATAAAGTACATTCATGTTCTGTTTGACTGCCTTCTGCTCATTGTCCCAGTCCAGCTTGGGGTTATATAGATCGATAATGATTCCGGTCAGGCTGGTAAGCAGAACAGGCAGCCAGGCAGTTGCCAATATGAGCAGGCCCAGCCAGGGAGACAGTTTCAGACCAAGTACTGCAAACAGGACCATCATTATAACAGCAGCCAATCCCAGCACAAAGCCTGACAATACCTTTGCAGTCAGCTGCTGCCGATAGCTGACGGGCAGGTATTTCTTCACATACAATTCCTGACCTTCCCGGGATATGGAAGTAGAAGTGGTGCCGTTGCTGCCTCCAAGAAAGGAAGCCGCAGCAAAGGAGATCACTATTATCCAGCCTGCTGCTTCAGGCGAGGCCAGCGCTATTGAGAGCTGCTGCATCATTTCAGTTTTGGCCTGTTCAGGCTGAAAAAGCATAGGCAGCACCAGGAACACCGGCCACAAAAAATTAATCAGGACACAGTTCAGGAAGTATATGGGGGTGCGAAACAGTAGCCTGAGCTCTGTAAGGGTGTAGGTTCGAATTACGGATCCCCTTACAGCCTTCTTTTCCAGCTCCAATCCCTTTCTGTGATTTCTTTTTGAACCGGTCTCGGACAAGCCCACAACCCCGCCCAGATATATCATTTGTCCCAGCCACAGCAAGGCTGCATAGATTAACAGGGAAAAACCAGCATATATCAAAAGACTGAGCAAACCCGGCAGCTTCCCGCTGTAAATCATAGCCTCCGCCCCCCAGCGGGCAGTGGGAAAAATGCCGGATGTCAAAACAACCAGGGAATTATTCCCCTTTTGCAAAAGCTCCATCAGCTCGTCCTGCGACATCATTCCGGCAATATTCTGAATAACCAAATTAATGCCAACCCCTATAAAGATACCGATTGTTCCGCCTACTACCTTTATTGTGTCCTTATATCTGGACAGGTTGGTGAATCTCATGATAATCATGATAATGACAGAAGCTATCGCCAAGGGAGTCACCGGCATTAGAAGATAAACAATCAAACCATACAGGTAATAAAGAAAGCCGGACCGCATAACGACCCCGTATGTAATCCAGACAGGCAGAAAGAACACTGCAGTGGTCAGATATTCGTAGAAGGTCACCACCAGGAACTTGGCACCTATGATCTGCCTTGGCTTTAGGGGCAGGGGCAGGAGATTTTCAATATCCGAAGAGAAGTAAAAGGTACTTATAATGTAGAATATGCCGAATACGAAGACGATGGCGGAATTAACAGCAATTCCCCAGCTCAGAACAACTCCTTCCTGCCCTATCTGCTTAAGTATTTTAAGAAGGGCTGCAACAAGGGATGATACTCCGAACATCAGCATTGGAACCATTATGGCAAATACCAAAATGATCATGACCTTGGCAAAGGTGCTGCTGCCCCTTATACCAAGCCCTTCACCGTTTTTTATCAGTGTTCTGGTCAGCAGAACTGTTTTATTCCTCACTTTCCGTCAACTCCAAAAACATATTCTCAAGAGATGTATTCTTCTTAAAGTGATCCTGCATTTCCTCCATTGAACCGCAGAACAAGAGCTGCCCTTTATTGATAATGGCAACCCGATCGCAGAGCTTTTCGGCTACATCCAGGACATGGGTGGAAAAGAAAACGGTGTTGCCGCTGTCAGCATGTTCCCTCATCATCTCCTTCAGAAGGAAGGAAGAACGGGGATCAAGCCCTGTCATGGGTTCATCCAATATCCATACAGGAGGGTTATGTACCAATACACCCATTATGATAATTTTCTGCCGCATACCATGAGAATAGCTTTGAATACGGTCATTCAGGACATCATCCATGCTGAATCGCTTTGCCAGACTCTCAATTCTTTCCCTGCGGTCCTCGGTAGATACCTCATACATATCTGCCATGAAATTAAGATACTCGATGCCCTTTAGCCGGAGAAAAACATTAGGCGTATCCGGCACATAGCCCAGTTGCATTTTAGCACTTAGGGCATCTTTCTCAATATCCAGTCCGTTTATGCGGATTGTTCCGCTGTTGGCATTCAGTATGCCTGCAATCAGTTTGATGGTTGTGGTCTTGCCTGCCCCATTCGGCCCCAGGAAACCAAAGATTTCCCCGTCGGGAATCACCAGGTTCAGGTTATCCACTGCTTTCACGGTATTGCCATAAATCTTGCTTACATTTGTCAGCTCAATCACTCAGTAATCCTTCCTTTCTCCAGTATGCTCCAACCGTCAGGCCGGGATTAATGATCCACTGCCTGTTTCAGCTTGTTATACAGGCTCTCTGTTTCAGCGGAATTTCTGTAATTTATTATAATCCATTCTCTTCCGGCTTGCATAAGTATGAAGGGACCGGCCGCAGAAAAGGAAAACAGTCTGCAGCGGCCCAGTTCCTCCAGCTCATAAATCCCTCTGTTGGCAAAGCCGAACAGATCCATTCCATTAACCCTGGCCTTTACCTGCGGAATGGAATCCCGCAGTTCCAGCTGCCTGATGTCGGTTATACGAAGCTCAACACCATACATGCCTGAAATCTTAATAAGGCTGTCACTGACATCAATATGGGGAGGACGGGTGCCGATAAAGAATAAAACAGCCAGTAAAACAATAACTACTGCGTTGAATATATAACGGGCAGATTTGCTCTGATTTCTGATAATCCCTTTTCTTTGATTGTCATTTTGATTAATACTCATGCTATCACTCTGTTTCCTGTCACAATCATTTTATCTATAATCAGTTCATTAATAGTTCTTATCTTCTTGCTTTATTTCCTGTTTTCCTGGTAGCTGCTCATTGACAATCTCAGATTCCGGCTGCAGCTTCCTGAACAGGGAAGGAGAAACCCTTACTATCCAATAAACGGAGAACAGGGCCATAACTCCTATGAAGGCCATGGTAAGAAAGATGCCGCCCGGCAGCTTCTGAAGGAAAGCCAGGGGGAAATTAAGCACAAAGTGAGCCAGAAAAGCATAGAAAACAAATTGATATCTGCGGGATGCAAGGCCATATACCACAAGCACGGAAAAACCAATATGCAGTATCATGGCAAACAGCCTTTCCACTCCGGCCAGTAAAAACATCCAGGGTGACGTCTGGATAAGCAGCTGTATTGCCTGATTCATGAGTTCATTGTCCGAGAGCCCCATAATACCCATGTTAATCAGTATCATTAATACCAAATTGCTAATGTATGTAAGGCCAATCAGAGACATCGCCTCAAAGCCGCCATGCCCTATGCCAAATGCAACTGCATTGGTCCAGTCTCCCTTTTTTCTTAAGAAAAGCTTATATATGAGAACACGCCCGCCTTCTTCAAACAAGGCTGCAGTAAAGGCAAGGAAGGCACTGTACAATACCAGGTTCCAGCCCTCTGAAGTGGATTCCGTTCCAGGGTAGTAAGGATTCAGAATCTGCAGGAGCGGAAGGCGCAGCACCAGCTGAAAAACCAGAAAGGTGAGTGCCCCAAGCAATACCGTGGTTGCCGGAGCCTTGTATTTTCTGCAGAACCAAACAGCCAGCAAAACCGGCAATACCAAAGACAGGATCAAAGTGATTAAGGAAAAAATAATGGACAAGCCGGGCACCATATGCAGCCCTCCTAATTTCAGTTGGATTTAAGTAAAATGTAAAGACAGCTCTTATGTTAATAAATTATCACAATTACCATCCTTAATCAATTTATTTTTGTCCATTTAAGAAAAATGCAGGCTGTATAAAAACGGCCTGCACATATGCTTATTTATATATTGATAACTGGTTCGAAGGTAATTATCCCTGAAACCTGTTACACATTCATTGTAACAGTATAGGTTTTCCGCAAACGTCTGCTTTCCTCCACGTATCTCTTATTCTGCTTGCTGCCCATCAGGATCTTTTTTATCTCACCTTCTACCTCATCAAAGTCCATAATACCGGGCTTCTTTCTGTTTACCAGCTTGATGATATGATAACCGAACTGTGTCTTAACCGGCCGGCTGATTTCATTGATCTCCAGGGCAAAGGCTGCTTCTTCAAACTCGGGAACCATCTGGCCCCTGGAAAATTCACCCAAATCGCCGCCAACGGATGCGGATGGACAGGTGGAATATTTTTTTGCTGCTTCTTCGAAAAACAGTCCTTTTTTCAAATCCCAGTATATTTGATCTGCCAGTTCTGCTTCCTCTACCAAGATATGCTTCGCCTGAATGGATTCCTCTGACCTGAAATTACTCCGATGAGCCTTATAGTATTCAAATGCTTCTTCACTGGATACTTCAACATCCTGCAGCAGCTTTCTCAGGCCGTACTGCTTCAGAAGCTCCTCCTTCATAATTTCCACTTCTGCCTCATATTCCGGTTCCTGATCCAGGTTGTTCTGCTTTGCATCCACAAAAATCAGTTCCTGGGTAATTATCTCATTAAGCAGGGTTCTTCTTCCCTCCGGCGTATTGAATTGGGCACCCCGTTGCGGCCCCAGACCGGCAAGCATTCGATCTATGTGATCCTCCGTGATCTCTCTGCCTTCGACGGTCGCTAAAACTTTTTTATCAGACATATATAGTCTCCTTTGCGATTTATTTATATGATGTTAACTATAACAAAAACCGGCCGGTATGTCCATTTTTTCAGTCTAAAATTCCTCGAAGTTTGGGATACTAATATTATCATAAGCAAAGGAGTGAAAAACATGAAAATGAATCGAAAGGCTTTGGGGAAACTGATGTCGGAATTTTCACAGGAACTGGGAATAGCTGATCAGAAAAAGACCGGCAGCATGGGCAGGAAAATGCTGGCGGCAGCCGGCAGTGTAGCAGGTTTTTTTCTTATTCGAAGCATCTATAACCGGATAAAGTAGGTATGAAATAATGCTGCCCGCTCAGCGGGCAGTTTCACCTAATTGTTTCGTAAAGCAGATTATTCTATTTGCTTCTTTAAATCCAAGCCTTAAATGAAAATCATAACTGTCTTTATTTGTGAATTCGCAATCGCTGGCAAACTCAGTACAGCCCTTGCTTAAGGCCCATTTCTCGCTGTAATGCACCAGCTGCCTTGCCACACCGCATCTTCTGTATTCCGGCAGAACAAAAACAGCTTCAAGATAGCCCACCGGGCTGGATTCCGTACCCTCAACATAATCAGTGCGCAGGGTACAATGGGTAAAAGCAATTATTTCATTATCGACAACTGCTGTAAAAACCGCTTCCCGGGGGTTGACAACAGATTTATTAAACTCATCCGATAATACATTCTCTTCCACCTCCGGCCAAAGCATATGGGCAAGTCTTGCAACTTTAGCAGCATCCTCTATTCCTGCATGTCTGATTATTGCCATTAAACCGCCTCTTTCTCTGCGAAATAATTTCTTAATATTCTAACGGATGCCCAGTGATGAGACCCCCTGTAATATTGCTCTCCACTCCTCTACTATCCTGGACAAATATTCCCTGCCGGATTCCGTAATAACATAGTATTTTCGCGGCGGGCCGCCGGATGATTCCCTTTGAATCACATCAGCAAGCCCATTTGCATGCAATCTCCGCAAAATGGCATAAACAGAACCTTCATATACATCGGGAAAAACCTGCCGCACCGATTTCATAATTTCATAGCCATAGAGCAGTTCATCCTTTATCTGATAAAGAATGCACATCTCCAGGATTCCTTTTTTAAGTTGCGTAACCATTACTTCACCACTCCATACTAACTTGCTGTAACAATGGTATCTGCAACCATATCATGAAGAGCTTTGTGTTCTTTAGTCAACAGAATGGT
>DUOA01000026.1 GCA_012839095.1 Clostridiales bacterium | reverse complement strand
AGTAAGACCCCTTGTAGATTACGAGGTTGATAGGTCAGAGGTGGAAGTGCAGTAATGTATGAAGCTGACTGATACTAATAGGTCGAGGGCTTGATCAATAAACATGATTTGCATTGTGTAGTTTTGAAGGTGCAAAGGAAAAAGACATACCGAAGAGCAGCATAAGTTGCAGCATTAAATGTATCAGACACCACAGCATCGGGATGTCTCACCTGGCACCATAAGTTTATACCGGCTGTCAAAGTGCAGCCGGGCATTATCCGGCGGCGATGGCGAAAGGGTCACACCTGTTCCCATACCGAACACAGAAGTTAAGCCTTTCAGCGCCGATGGTACTTGGCGGGAGACCGCCCGGGAGAGTAGGACGTTGCCGGAACAAACAAAAACCCTATGTCGAATTACCGACATAGGGTTTTTTCTATATATGTGCATATTATTTACAAATTGTAATACTAATATTAAATGGATAAACCCTCTGGGAAAGTTGGAGGTTAGTATTTTGGCGGATCAGATAAATGAATCCAAATTAAACATTAAGATACGCACAGAATATATATATTTTACTTTGGCATTACTTGCAATTGTTGTAAATATAGGCATAATCCACTTTTCAATAAAGCTTATATGCAACAGGCTTTGCGAGTTAATGCCGCTGTTGGAAATGATATTAGGCAACCTCGTTGTATTCGTTTACATGTCCCACCGGAATATTCAATAATTTCTTACCATCTCCATTACCGTTTGCTCCCACTCAAATATATTCTCAGGCCTGTTGTGACATGTACTTATATCTTTCAGCACTATATCACAGGAGCAATTATTTCTTCTGCAGGCATCCAAAATCGTGCCTATTTCCTTTCGGAGATTATCTTTATCCAGCACAGGCACTGCAACGGACGAAGGATTGGGCTTTGATGAAAGAACATATCTATCACCAATTGCTTCAGCGGCAACATTAACATCAGCCCAGGGGGTTATGGATATCTTTCTTAAATTGGGAATTTTAGAAACTATATCAATCTTTCTGTCCAATGGCTCACAGCAGCCATAGTAGACCAGTCCGCACCGGCCTAGTACTTCTATCATGTATGTAATATCAAATTCATCGTGCATTTGCTTTGATACTGAGCCGAAAATCTGAGCCACTCCCCTGCCCCAGATGTCTTTTCTGGTGACTTTCTCACCGTTGAAGCCTTTCCCCGGCAGATCATCCGTATGAATGGGAGTGCAATGCAGACTGTAGGCATTGTTATCCAACAGGTCCAAATCTTCCAGCTGATCCAGATAAGACAGGCTTATATCTGTGAGTTTTCTCATTATCCTGTGCATGAATTCAGGCCGTTCAACCAGATCCATGAGCAGGTTGGTAACACCTCTGTACCTTGAAACCTCATCCCAGGGCCCAAATGCAAAATAACCCACACCGGAAAGCCTGACAGGCAGGATATCCCCCAATATTTCACCCACCTGGTTGAAACGCCTCATTGTTTCTTCCTTATCGTATGTGATAACAGGCGTGCGCAGCTTTGCCAGGTCCTCTTCTGTTGCCAATACATCATTAAATTTGTGGGAAACTATGGGATTTTCTTTGTCAGTTTCCAGTATTTCCTCTTCTATTGAAATTCCGTTTCCGCTTGAGTGCATCACCTTTTGGACCGGCACAAACGGAGTAACGATCATGTCAGCAGGAATGTATTTGTTTTTGTATATGTTTGATCTAAAAAACCATTCCACGGAGCGCAAGTAGGGATCCGAGCACTGCAGGATGAGTTCGTTGTTAATATTCATCTCATGCCAGGGAATTTCATCAATAAGCACAACCGGCCTGATTTGCCTGAGGTCATTGACCGCCTTATGCAGTTCAATGTTTTCCATGTTTCTACTGCTGTTTGCAATTTCAAAATACTGGTATGCAAGCTTTCTTAAGATCTTTTTGTCCTGCACTAAACTTACCTCCCATATTGTTATTTTGGATATTATACAATCATGCAATGTGTATGGCAATTGCCTGTATAGTTCATTTCTTAAATATTTCTCAGATAGTTGTCTTTGTTTTTTAAAAATGATTGAAGCAACCGGATTCCTTCCATATCCTCATACTTTGTTTCCTTAATTACTCCATCGGAGATTTCATAAATGCATGCTCTGGGATAAGCTGTTATGATGGGTGAATGGGTTGATATAATAAGCTGACAATCTTGTTTCTCGGCTTCTGATATCAAATTCAGCAGCACCAATTGGTTGAAAGGGGATAGGGCGGCTTCAGGCTCATCCAATAGGTAAAGACCGCCTTCGATAATGCGGGATCCAAAAAAAGTTATGAAGCTTTCTCCATGAGACTGTTCAGACAAATCTTCATCATACATGGATTCAATTTCATAAAGTGTCCTGTGATATGGCATGGATGCAAGTGATTTTGCATAGCCGGAGCGATCAGCATATTCTTCTTCCAGTGTATTAAGGGCCTGTCTGGCTTCCCATTTCATCTGATGCAGATTGCTTATGTACCGGCTGAAGTCCTCAGCCTGAAAAAAGAAGTTTCGCTGCGGTCTTCCTGCCATTTCCAGACGGAAAAAGGGCTCCGCTTCTTTTATAAGGCGGTATTTTGGATTGCCGTCCATTGTGCTGCCGTCAATTCGTATGGCATTCAGCTTCAGTGCCAGCAGCTCAAGCAGTGTAGTTTTTCCTGTTCCGTTTTCCCCCGCCAGAATAGTTACAGGTTTTGTAAACTCCAACCGGGTCAGATTACGGCAGACCGAGGTGGACATTGGATAGGGAGAATCATCATTTGGAGTTTTTGTTTTCCTGATTGCACGCAAAAATACCATGGAAGGGTATGACCTCCAGTTTAGGATAAGCTCAGTAGAATGTTATATTCAATAAACTATCGGCTGTCATATTTTCTCTTTCTGACTCAATATATTTACGTTTTCCATATTGTTATGATAAGGTATAATAAGTATACCATGAGACAAATGATTTATTAAGGGGTAAGGCGGTGATGAGCACTATGGAATGCAGGGCAGGATGCGGAGCCTGCTGTATTGCACCGTCCATTTCCTCTCCCATACCTGGCATGCCAGGCGGTAAACCTGCAGGTGTCAGGTGCATACAATTAGATGAATTCAATCGCTGCAGGCTGTTCGGGAAAAAGGAAAGGCCGGCTGTTTGCAGCAGTTTTTCGCCGTCTGAAGAGATGTGCGGAAAGACAGCTGAGGAGGCATATGCATATCTGGAAAGGCTGGAGAAAGAAACAGGGGTATAGCTATTTAAATTAATGGTTTCAAATTAATGCTTGAAAGGGGAGTCATGCTTTGAACGGCAGGGAAAGGCTGATGCGAATTTTTCAGGGGAAGGATGTGGACAGGCCGGCTCTGAAACTATGGGGGCTGGAAGTCGACCAAGAAATGCTGCATCCTTCATATAAACCGGTATACGATCTGGCAATGGAAGTGTCAGATATTATGGCAGGTGCCTCCAGCAGGTTTGATATCCTGTTGGGACAAAATGCCGCAAATAAGGAATTTGTTTCAGTTGAAGACAAGCCTCTTCCGGGAGGCAATTGGATTGATCGATATACTTACATGTATCTGAATGGAAAGAAGCTCAGATCAATATACAGATACAGTACCAAAGGGGAACCTGGTTACGAAATGGAGTATCCGGTAAAAGAGCCGGATGATCTGACTGCACTTCTTAATGCTGAGTATTTGCCTTTTCCTGTAGATATGACCTCATATAATGAAGCAATGCAAAAAGTTGGGGATAAGGGCATAGCAGTTTTCTATGTCGACCATGCAGCCTATGCTGTTTCCCGTATTATGGGATCAGAGCGTTTTGCGCTTATGTGCATTGATGAAAGGGATCTGATAAAGGAAGCAGTAAACATATTTGCTTCAAGAATCAGAGATCACGTTAAGGCCGTGCTGGATACAGGAACAGCACCTGTTTTCGGATGGGTCGGACCCGAACTTTGCATTCCTCCCCTTGTAAGGATGAATGAATTTGAGGAACTGGTATTCGATGTTGATAAAGAGTTGTGTGATATGATACATAACAGCGGCGGATATGTATGGGTACATTGTCATGGACGCGTAAAGAATGTTATAAAGAGATTTATGGATATGGGTGTGGATGTTTTAAATCCTTTGGAACCGGCGCCTTTAGGTGACATCAGTATAAAGGAAGCTGTCGAAATTGTAGGCAGCGGAATGGGACTTGAAGGTAATATAGAAATATCATCACTTTTGCTGGATAAACCCGAAAGAATTAAAGAGCTGATTTATAGTGCAGTTTCAGAGGGAAAAGAAACAAACAGATTTATATTATGTCCGTCTGCCGGTTATATGGAATATGTAAACCCTTCACCTCAGTATATTGATAATCTTCTGCTCTACCTTAAGTATGGCCTTGAATGCATATTAAGACTCTAGACTGAGAAGCACGCGATAATCATTAACGAGATGGATTAAGAACAGAGAGCTCCTGAATAGTTGTTATTCCAGGAGCTTTCTTATTTCACACTTTTTTATTTCCAAATATTGTGACAATAGGGTATAATATGATATCATGGCTTTCAACAGTTGAAATAAAATGCATGGACTGTTGACTGAAAAATTCTTAATGGAAAAGCCGGAGACAGATAGGCAGGATAGCATAAAAATGAAAGCAATGAAGATCATAGAGGTGAATTGATATGAAAAACATAATAGTAGGATTGCTGGGCTTTGGCAACGTTGGAACCGGTTTTGCCGCAATCCTGGAAGAAAACAGAAAAATAATAGAGAATACTCTGGGCTGCTCTGTTATTGTTAAGAAAATTCTGGTGAGGGATCCCGGCAAGTATCGTGACACTGTTATACCGGAAGAACTGTTTACCGCCGACGCCGACGAAATCCTGACAGACCCTGAAATACATATCATTGTTGAGTTGATTGGCGGTATACAGCCGGCATGTGATTATATAAAAAAGGCATTGGAAAATGGCAAGCATGTTGTGACAGCCAACAAAGCGGTTATTGCTCTATACGGAAAAGAATTGTTTGAACTGGCAGATAAAAACCGTGTCAGTATTCGATTTGAGGGCAGTGTGGGCGGAGGCATTCCAATTATCTCATCATTGACAAAGAGCCTGGCTGCCAATGAGATAGAGGAAATTGTGGGGATTATTAACGGTACCACCAATTACATCTTAACCCGTATGGATGAGTCCGGCCTTGGTTTCCAGGAAGCCCTGGCGGAAGCACAGTCAAAGGGTTTTGCAGAGGCTGATCCAACTTCAGACATTGAGGGAGAGGATGCTGCCTACAAACTGGCCATTCTTACACATGTAGCATTTGGTGTTCAGGTGAACCCAAAGGAGATACCTTATACCGGCATTGGACAAATCTCGGAAAAGGAAATTGATTTTGCCAGACAACTGGGATACAAGATTAAGCTGCTGGCAACAGTCAGAAGGCATGACGGATGTTTGGATTTGCATGTACATCCCGCTTTGGTTCCCTTTGAGCATCCACTGGCAGCGGTGAGTTACGAATATAACGCTTTGTATATCAGGGGCAATGCTGTAGGAGAAGTAATGCTTTATGGCAAAGGTGCAGGCTCCTTGCCCACAGGAAGTGCTGTTTTGGGCGATGTAATAGAGGTTGTACAAATAATTAAAAACAAGATAGGGGAGAAGAATACTTTTGCCGATAAATATCAGTTTAAGCCCAAAGCCATAAGTTCCGGTTCCAGCGCCTACTATATAAGGCTTCAGGTGAAAGACCGGCCGGGAGTTCTGGGAAAGATAACGACTGCTTTCGGCAGAAACGGAATAAGCCTGGAATCTGTTGTTCAAAGGGGCCGAGGCGGCTTATCCGTTCCTCTGATTTTTGTTACGCATGAGGCAGACAGGGAGATGCTGGATGCCGCTTTGAAAGAAGTCTCGGCTATTGAGTCGGTAGAAGAGGTAGCCAGTATATTATTGGTACAGAACAAGTCCTGATTATGTTAATGTCACTCTCGTGAAACTTTGTTAATTTACAAAATATATGCTATATAAAACAGTTAAAGAGACAACAGCCACACATCCTATCAGTTAAAGTCTGTCAGGAAGCGTGTGGCTTTTATTTGTTAAATGGGTCGAACTGTCACCCTTTAGAAAAAAAGGAATTTTTGTTTATAACGAAAGTATCCATTGTTAATTTTTATGTCTATGCATATAATAAAAAACGGTTGCAGCCAGTATATGTTAAGGAGGTTGTTACGATGATGGCAGAAAGCAAAAAGGTGATTAAATGCTAATTAAATATTGGCACAGT
>DUOA01000025.1 GCA_012839095.1 Clostridiales bacterium | reverse complement strand
ATTCCTGCGGAACCGCTGTATGACCGGCATTCTTCCGTCTACTGTAAAAGCATGAGAGGTTATTTTCAAAACCGGCGGAGCCTGCCTGCGCTTGTATTCAGCCTGATCAATCATATTCATAATCTTTACAACCAGCTCTCTGTCCGGCCCTCTTGCAGCAATCTCATCAGCTGACAGATTTTCCTCCACATACATCCGTATGATCTCATCCAGCACATTATAGTCCGGCAGACTGTCCCGATCCAGTTGATCCGGCCTGAGCTCTGCAGAAGGCGGCTTTGTAAGTATGTTGTTCGGTATTCTTTCCCAGTCCCGGTTAATATATTCACACAGCTGATACAACATGGTCTTAGGGATGTCTGCAATAGGCGCAAGACCTCCGCACATATCGCCATAAAGGGTGGAATAACCTACGGCTGATTCTGATTTATTGCTGGTGTTGATCAGCATCCTGCCCTCCCGATTGCTCAGGCACATAAGAATATCGCCGCGGATCCGGGCCTGAATATTTTCCTCTGCCAAGTCGCCTCTTGCTTCTTTGCCCTCATTCATAAGGCTTAAGTAAGAAGCAAAAATGTTCTCAATAGGCAGTATCCTATACTCTATCCCCAGGTTTTCAGCCAGCTTCCCTGCATCAGCAGCACTGTGCTCTGAGGAATAACGTGAAGGCATATAAACACCCAATACGTTTTCCCTGCCCAGCGCATCAACGGCAAGGCAGGCTGCCAGGGCAGAATCCACTCCGCCGCTCAATCCAAGAAGTGTACTCTTGAATCCTGTTTTATGTAAGTAATCCCTAAGCCCCAGAATCAAGGCTCTATACACCCAGGAGATATCCTCCTTGGGAATGTCAGCAGGCTGGTAATTGTGTTGGGTGTCATAAAAAAGCAGATCCTCTTCAAAGTGACTGGCCAGATGAGTCAGAATTCCATTTTTGTCAAATGCCATGCTCGAACCATCGAATATCAGTTCATCATTCCCCCCCACCTGGTTGACTGCCAGCAAGGGTACAGCATTTGTCTTTGCAAGACTGGAAAGCATCCTTATTCTCTTTTCAAGGCCGTTTATGTAATAAGGAAAGGCTGACATGCTGATTAACAGATCCGGGGAATAAGCAGAGTCGAAGGTATCAAAGGAGAAACCCAGACGCAGGCCTCGAAAAACCAAGCTGTTCCCTTGCTCTTCCGTCTTATGCGTGATTTTGCCATCCTCTATCAACAAGACTTCCTTTTTCTGATGGGCCTTCCACCCGTCTCTGCAGGTTTTCCGGCCTGCAGTTTCAAATATCGAGACTTCTGCTCCCAAGATCACGCCAATCCCTTTTGTATGAGGAAGTATTCTATTCAGGGCTGCCTGACCTGCCCTTACAAAATCAGAACGAAGAACCGTATCCTTTAAGGGATTTCCCATCCATGCCGACTCCGGAAAAATCACCAAATCCGCATTGCTTTCCCGTGCCTGGTTAAGAAGTGAAACCATTTTGTCCAGGTTGCCTGCAAAGTCACCAACAGTTGAATTAAGCTGTGCCAATGCAATTTTCATCTCATCTCATCTCCTGACTGTCAATCATGGCAATGACCTGTTCCCTTATCTGTTCCCTGCTGCATACCGCCCTATGTCTGATCTCCTTATACTGCAGACCCTGAAGAGGCCTGGGAATATTCCAGCCGCTGACCTTCGCCAATTGCTCCAGCAGTTTTATTTCATAAACCGACTCAATGTTTTCAGTATGGACATGTGACGGGTATAGGGAGCCGGAGCTGCCCGGCTGTATGGCCTTAAGCACATCGGCCGGGAATTTAAAGGGACTGGCAGTGGATACAAGTATGGTTGCAGCAGTATCTCCTGTTTCTCTGCGGTATGAATCATACACCCATTTTCCTACCGCTGT
>DUOA01000163.1 GCA_012839095.1 Clostridiales bacterium | reverse complement strand
GGTGGAACTTAATCTTGCAAAAATAAGCATGTACGATCAACAACTAATGAAATTAGATGAACCAAAGTTTGGAGTCTGTCAAGGGCGAGCGAAGCGAGTTCATCTTGACCCTTGACAGACTATTAGAGGAATACCCTATTCGTAGTTGGACAGGTATAGCCTGACCAACTGCCACCCGGCGAGGGCGGGGTTAGGGGCAGAGCCCCTTTTTATCTAATGTTTTTTATCTATCGATCTGATATAATTCAAGAATGTCATTTGTCTTTGGCGATGCCTTCAATATTCTGGAGGTACAAACAATGGCTACATATAAACATCTTACTCTTTCTGAAAGAGAGATAATTGAAAGGCTCCTTAAAGAGGAATATTCATTCAAAGCAATCGCCAGAGAGCTCAATCGGGATTGCACAACAATATCCAAGGAGGTGAAGAATAGAGTTATATTTAAAAAGAAAGGTTCATACGGAAGAGCATTTAACAACTGTCTTCTTCGACATGAATGCATATATTCAAAACTGTGCAGTAAACCGGATTGCAGCCAGCGATACTGCAAATTTTGTACCAGGTGTACTTTAGTCTGTAAGGAATTTAAGAAAGAAATTTGTGATAAATTGCAAAAACCACCTTATGTGTGTAATGGTTGTAACAATCTGCGAAGATGTACTCTTGAAAAGGTGATCTATTCTGCCAGCGCAGCAGAAAAAGAATACAAAACAGTACGCTCTGAGTCCAGAAGTGGTATCATGATCGATGAAGCAGAAGCACAAAGATTAGACAGCATAATCAGTCCATTAATTCATAAGGGGCAGTCTATACACCATATCTGTTCTAATAATACTGATACCATCATGTGCAGTGAAAAGACCATTTATAATTATGTAAATCTAAACCTTTTTTCTGCAAGGAACATCGATTTGCCCGGAAAAGTTCGTTATCGTCCAAGAAGAAAGACTGCTGGTTCCTTCAAGATAGACAAAAAGTGTCGCATCGGCCGTACCTATGATGATTTTCTCGCCTTCCTATCTGAAAACCCTGATACTCCTATCGTAGAGATGGATACCGTGGAAGGCACCAAAGGCGGCAAAGCTCTGCTAACAATACTTTTTAAAGAATCGCAGTTTATGCTGGCATTCCTTCGGGATGCTAATACTTCAAGCTCCGTTATCTGTATTTTTGAAAAACTTTATTGGGAACTTGGGCCGGATGTCTTTGATCAGCTCTTCCCTGTCATACTAACTGACAATGGAAGTGAATTCACAAATCCCTTAGCTATTGAACTGGATGCTCTAGGCAACCGTAGAACTCGCATATTTTATTGCGACCCTGCTTCTCCTCATCAGAAGCCTTCCGTTGAAAACAATCATGAGTTTATTCGTAGAGTTATACCAAAAGGACAAAGCTTTAATCCTTTTGTTCAGCAGGATATTTCGTTGATGATGAACCATATCAATTCCTATACAAGAAAAAAGCTGAACAACCAGTCACCACACCAGGTATTCAGCTTCCTATATGGAACAGATATCCTTAAGAAGTTAGGCGCAGTTTTTATTCCCGCCAATGAAATAACTCTGAAACCTGAGCTCCTTAAGTAATAGAAATCATTTTTGTTGGCATCGCCAAAGAGCAATCTATATCTTCTTTTTAGGGGTGGATTTTGCCTTTTCAAAAAAACGGATATTTTCCACTCACGATTCCTCACGCCCAAAAACAAGGCCAAATTATGATTTCTACTGATTATTGTATCAGATTCTGCCAATATTTAATATGACTTTTTAACCTTTCTTGCTTTTTTATTGCACTATTCTCAAAAGGTTGCACTTACTCTTACAAAGTGGAAGTTACTTTTTCATTTCACGACTTTCCCTTTTAGTTTATTGTATGGTATAATATCCATTGATCCTTACAATGAAGATATTAAGAGGAGTGTGTCATATGGATATCCGTCAGGAATGGAACGAGCAAAACAACACCTGGAATATTTTTCTGACAGGTGAAATCGATATTTACAATGCCCCTGAACTTAAAACCAGTCTGTTAGACCTGATAAAGCAGAAAAAAGGAAACATTCAAATAGACTGTGCAGATTTGAAGTACATAGACAGTACCGGTCTCGGGGTTCTGATCAGTGCTTTGCGTCAGGTAAAAGACTATGATGGAAGTATAACAATTAAACACCTTAAACCATATATATACAAGATATTTAACATAACAGGGCTGGACAAGGTGTTCACCATCGAGGTACAGGAGTGATGAAGTTGGAAGAAATTAATATAAAACTGCCCGCTAAACCTGAATATATGTCAGTTGCCAGACTGACAACCGCTGCAATAGCAAATCGGATGGGTTTTACAATCGACGATATTGAAGATTTAAAGGTGGCAGTTTCCGAAGCCTGCAGTTTCTTAATAAGACAGTTTTCCGATATCACCAACCTTACCATCGATTATCAGATCGATACTAATGCTGATATCCATGTCACAATTGCTTCATCTGATGCAGATGTCGTAAACAGGGAAGAGAGCAGAGAAAGTGAACTCAGCCTTTTCATTATGGAATCAGTTGCCGATAAGGTAACAAAAGTAGTTGACAATGGAGTTATCAGAGGATTTTCAATACTAAAAACAGGTGGGAACAGTCTTGAACATGAATGATCAGGCAGGTTTACAGAAGAATCCGCAGACAGAGGATGCTCTTTTGGCAGAATATTGTAGAACAAGGGACACTGATCTTAGAAACCAACTGGTTGGAAAATACCTGTATATAGCAGAAATTATTGCAAAAAAGTTTACCAATCGCGGTATAGAATATGATGACCTTTTTCAGGTTGCTTCACTTGCACTGTTGAAAGCTTTGGAGCGCTATGATATCAAAAAAGGTTATAAATTTTCGAGTTTTGCCACACCAACAATAGTCGGAGAGATAAAGAATTATTTCCGCGATAAAAGCCGCTTGATTAGACTTCCCAGAAAGGAAAGTGAATTTATAAAAAAAATTGAGAATGCGAAATCTCATTTATCCAATCAATTGGGAAGATCCCCCACTCCGGATGAAATTGCCGAGTATCTGGATATAACGTCAGAGCAGGTTTTGGAATTAATGGAGTCAAGTTACTCGACCAAAACCGCATCATTGGATTTTTACATTGACAACGAAGGTGAAACAGATCTGATGGCCGTAATAGGCCGTGAAGAAAAGGACTATGGTTTAATTGAAGACAAGGATTTCATTCAAAGAGTCATGTCCACACTGGATGAGCAGGAAAAAAAGGTTATAACGGAGCGATTTTACAAAGGACGAAGCCAAAGGGAGATATCAGAGGAAATGGGTGTTTCCCAGATGTATATATCCCGGATGGAACGAAGGATTCTGGAGCGATTCCGTATATACCTGAAAAAAGACATGTAAACAGTATGCCATTCTGTTTCGTCTCAGGCTGGCATGGGTAAAAATATTATTGATAAGCAAAATGCGGGAGGCAGCCCTGGTGAGCATTCTGTACAACAAAAGCATTACCGGTTGTGAGTCAAAATGTATAAGAGCTATGATAAAGGACATGATGGATTGTATCAAGTCCAGATATGCTTTATCCGACAGTGAGGAATATGAATTTCGTTTAATTCTGAATGAACTCATAGCAAATGGAACCATTCATGGCAATAAAAGGCTTTGCGATAAATCAATAACAGCACAAATAGAAGCCATTGATCCATATACAATCGGTATTACTATTCAGGATGAAGGTTCGGGCTTCAATTATAAAGAGTTTTTTTCCCGTGAATATCCCTGTGATGCCAATACCTTTTCGGAGAGGGGAAGAGGCCTTAAATTAATAAAGGCAATGTGCGACAATATACGGTTTAACTATATTGGCAATCAAATTAAGATATCCAAGTCTATTCAAAAGCGATCCATGCAGTAAGAAGTTTCCATAGGAAACTTTTTTTGCACAGGTGCAGGATTTTTTTATCTAGCAGAGAAATAGTATACAAGGAAACAGGAAGGATTATCTTTATGACAGCATTTTTGGTGATTGGCAGACGCAGAATCAGATTCCGTTTTTTTGTTATACTTGTCTCGCTGTTGGGAGGAGTACTCTACCTTTTAGCTGGCAACAAATCTGCAGCTGCTTACACCACTCTGAGCTATGGCAGGCTGGATGTCGATTGCAGCGGATTGGCAATCATCATCAGAGATGAAACTGTATATTCAGCTCCCGCCTATGGGAAAACCGTTCAATTGGCAGCCAGCGGAACTTATGTGGAAAAGAACGAGCCCATAGCTGTAATCTATAAGGAAAGCTTTGATGAAGATATAGTCAGACAACTCTACGACATTCAGGAGAAAATCGTACTTTACCAACAAGAGCAGCTGATGGACCAGGTTGTCGACAGTGATATAAAAAAAATGAATAATGACATCCAGGATATGATTTGCAGTATTCAGGGCAGCATCAGAAACAAAGAGTACACCAAATTAGGCAAGTTGGAAAGCCGCCTTCGCAAAACGCTGGATAACAGACAAGTATTACTGGACTACCAGACTGAGCCCGACCCTTATCTGACCGGCTTATATGATAAGGAAGCAAAGCTGATGGCAAAAATGAAAGAATGGATGGTGGAGATAGAGTCCCCTGAAGCAGGATTGGTTTGTTTTTCAATTGATGGTTATGAAGAAGTTTTAGGCATTAGTTCAGTAGACAAGTTAACTTTTGAAGATATAAACCTTATACTTGAACAGTATTCAACGACAGTAACTCCGCATGTAAATGAAGCAGATAAAGCTGATGAAGCGGCAAAAGATGCAGAGGTGCAGGCCTTGCACCCTTTTTATCGCATCGTCAACCCCGGAAGCGATTGGTATGCTGTACTCCAATTTACCAGCAGCAAGCAAATATTTTTTAACCCAGGAGATACTGTTGATGCCATCATTGGCGGACAGGAAGCTGTACAGGCCGTTGTAAGCCAAGTTATCAAAGGAGAAGACCAGTACATTATAATACTGAAGTTTTCAGCCAATGCGGAACTGGTGGCGAATAATCGGGTATATCCTCTGCAAATTTGGAAAACAGTAGAAGGATTGATGGTTCCGGAAAAAGCTCTTAAGAAAAACAAGGGTATGCAAGGCGTCTATATCCGGGACGGACAGGATAATATATTTGTAGAAACCTCCGTTCAGGCTTTAGCCAATGGCTTTGCCATTGTGGAATCGGTATCGGACAATCTGGTATTGCAGCTTCATGACCAGGTACTGACAGACAATGATTAGGAGTTGTTCCATGACTATCAAAGACAAGTTAGATTTGATTCATCAAAGAATACAAAATGCATTAATCAGGGCAGGACGTCAATCTGAAAATATTACTTTGATTGGTGTTACCAAACAGGTGGATACGACAGTGATACAAGAGGCTGTATCCAATGGTCTGGTTGAGTTAGGCGAAAACAGAGTGCAGGAACTCTTATCAAAATACGATCAGGTAATTGGTGCCAATTGGCATATGATAGGCCGGCTGCAACGAAACAAAGTCAAATATATCGTTGATAAGGCAGCAATGATTCATTCCCTGGACAGGCTTTCGCTCGCCCGTGAAATCAACAGGCAGGCAGAGAAGATACAAAGAGTAATGCCGGTTTTGGTGCAGGTGAATATTGCCAACGAGGAGAGTAAGGCGGGTCTGCCCTATGAAGAGGTTGTTCCTTTCGTAGAGTCTTTGTTTAATCTTAGGTACATCAGGGTAATGGGTTTGATGCAAATTGCTCCTTTTATGGACGATCAGGAATTAATCCGCCCTTATTTTACCAGGATGAAACGATTATTTGATGACCTCAGGCAGTACAATTATCCGCACACTGATATCAGATATCTTTCCATGGGTATGACCAACGACTTTGAGACGGCAATTGAGGAAGGGGCCAATATGATTAGAATTGGTACAGCGATATTTGGGGATAGAAAAAAGGAGGAAAATTAATGGCAGGGAAATTCATGAATAAATTTTTGAACTTTATCGGCCTGGAGGAAAACATCATTGATGAGCCTATGGAAGAGACTGCTGAGCAAGACGGCTCAAAGCCAAAAAGGGATGAACTTATAGAGCCCACTTTTCAAACCAGAAACAGAAAGGGAAAGGTAGTAAACATCCATCAGTCCACTTATGTGAAAGTAGTAGTATATCAGGCTCTTACATATGATGATACTCAAAATATAATAGACAACCTTAAAAGCAGGAAGCCTGTCATAGTAAACCTGGATTCACTGGAAACAGAACTGGCGCAAAGAGTACTGGATTTTATGAGCGGTGCAGTCTATGCTTTGGATGGTACCATTCAAAAGGTATCAAGAAGCATATTTGTGCTTGTGCCCAGCAATGTGGATATAGTTGGAAACATCCCTGAGGATCTCAAGGGAAAAAGCTTCTACACGCTGGGTACTCACACAGATAAGGAGTAGAAATGAGTGGGATATAAGCTGTTTTGCTCAATTGCAGCATACATACTTAAGAGCATGGTTTATTTATTAAATATCTACTCCTGGTTAATTGTCTTCGATGCAACATTAAGGCTGTTTACCAGACCCAAAGACAAAGTGACTGAACTCAGGCTTCTGTTAAAAAGAATGGCAGATCCGATCAATAATATCTTCAGAAAAATGCTGCGAAAAATGGGGAGCTCAGGTATGCCAGTCGACATCTCGCCTATGGTTTCCCTGATAGCAGTATGGGTGGTGTCAAATATCCTGAATCACCTGGCCGGGTATTACTTCGGACTTGCCTCCCATGGTTAGGTTTGAGAAAACATAAGATGAGAGGAAGGGATGTTCATGGCGTTGACACCAATGGATATTCATAATAAAGAGTTCAGCAGATCCTTCAGAGGATATAACGAGGATGAGGTGGACCAATTTCTTGACGAAATTGTTGATGAGTTTGAAAAACTCTACAAGGAAAATATGGAGCTGAGAGATAAAATAAACAACCTCATCGACCAAATTAATCAATACAGGACTATGGAGAAGACCCTGAAGGATACTCTGGTCACAGCTCAAAAAACGGCAGATGAGGTAACCTCACTGGCACAAAAAAAATCTGAGCTTATTATACGGGAAGCCGAGGAGCAAGCGAGAAAAATCAGGGAAGAAGCCAGCCTTAGTGTGGTTGAAGCTAACAGAGAGCAGTTCGAGATAAGAAAGCAAATACAGATATTAAAATCCAATGTTCGGGCATTATTGGAATCGCATATAGAACAGATCGAGCAGTTGGCAGAAAATACAGCAGGTGCACAGGAAGGGTCAGCAGAATACACTCCTGAATAACCGGTTTTTGCGGGGACATACTAAGGTATGTCTTTTTTTATTACAATGCCAACTGGAGGAGTTACTTATAGAAAAACATGTATTGAATTATTTCGAAGAAAAACTACAGGAAAAATTGAATCATCAAAACAAGAGACTGTCTTTGCATAAAGAACTGGGTTTCGAAGACTCCTTACGGGACAGCACAAATGAATTATCCACCTACGATAATCATCCTGCTGATATGGGCAGTGAAACCTATGAGCTGACTAAGCAATTTGCCCTAAGCAGGCATCAGGCCAGGCAAGTGGAGGAGGTAAGGGCTGCCCTGGAAAGAATCCGGAATGGCAGCTATGGATACTGTGAATTCTGTGGCAAATCGATTGCACATGAAAGACTGAACGTTCTGCCCGAAACCAGATTATGCCTGGAGTGTGAAGAAGAGCGTAAAATAGAAGCCGAGGATATGGAATATGATCGCCCTGTAGAAGAGGATCTGCTGGAACCTCCCTTTTATCGCACCTTTGACATAAACGATTCTGTAACTTATGATGGCGAGGATGCATTGCAGGATACTCAAAAGTATGGAAGTTCCAGCGGACCACAGGATATCAGTGTCAATTATAAAATCGACTATGGACATACCTGGCACAACAGCCATGAAGATTCAGGATATGTTGAAGATGTGGAAAGTATCAGCAACGAAACATATCGACAGCAATTGACGGATAATAAGGTTAGATCCAATAATGACCACGGTAAACAGGATAGGGAAGCGGATATCCATCACTTGGACAATGATGAAGGGGAAGACTAAAAAATAGTTGATAAAATTTAGAGTAATGAATATATGGGCACCCGGCTGTGTTTATGGTATAATAGCCTCCAATGGGGTGAAACAAAGGAGGCTTTCTATGCTTGAAATATTCATCATTTTATTGGTTGCGGCAGCTGATCAGGTTACTAAATATATAGCAGTCCAATATCTGAAACCATTAAAAACCGTACCCATACTGGAAGGGTTATTCAGTTTAACATATGTGGAAAACCGTGGTGCAGCTTTTGGAATCCTTCAGAATCAGAGATGGTTTCTTATTGCTATTCCTCTGCTCATCATCATCGCAGCAGTAATTTACTTATTCCTTCATCAGAATGATGGTCTGCTTTCCAGAATCAGCCTGTCTGTTATTCTGGGAGGAGCCATAGGCAACCTCATAGATCGCATCTTCCTGGGCTATGTAGTTGATATGTTAGAGGCAACCTTTATTTCGTTTCCGGTTTTTAATGTAGCAGACATGGCCGTGGTGTGCGGTACCATAGCTTTATCCTGTCACTTGCTTTTTTTTCATGACAGCCGGCAGGTCTGAGGAAGGTGTCTGTTATGAAGCAGTATGACTTTATTGTCCTGACGGAAGACGCAGGTCAAAGACTGGACCAATACCTCTCATTGAGACTTCCTCAAATTTCCAGAAGTCAGATTCAGATTCTCATAAAGGAGCAACACATTACCGTAAATTCAGAGCCGTCAAAACCCAATCATCGCGTCAGACAAGGTGAACAGATCTCTGTGTTGATCCCGCCTCCTCAAAAGATTGATCTCTCTCCGGAGGACATTGAACTGGACATAGTATATCAGGATAATGATATTGCTGTAATAAATAAACGGCAGGGCATGGTTGTGCATCCTGCAGCGGGAAATTATACGGGTACTTTGGTAAATGCCTTATTATACCATTGTGATGACCTCTCCGGCATTAATGGAGAGATCCGGCCGGGTATAGTCCACCGAATCGATAAGGACACCTCCGGTTTGCTGGTAATAGCAAAAAATGACAATGCACATCGCAACCTGGCTGATCAGATAAAAAAAAGAGAGGTATCCAGAATATACCGGGCCGTCGTTGAAGGTAATATAAGGATGGATGAAGATTCCATATCGGCTCCTATAGGCAGAAATCCAACTGAAAGGAAAAAAATGGCGGTTATAGAAGGAGGCCGTCATGCTGTAACTCATTTCAAAGTCTTGGAGCGGTTTGGAGTATATACATATTTGGAGCTTACCCTGGAAACCGGACGTACCCATCAAATACGGGTTCATCTCAGTCATATTGGTCACCCCATAGTCGGGGATCCACTTTATGGAAGGCGTAAGCAAAAATTTAATTTAAATGGACAGGTACTCCATGCATACAGGTTGTCTTTGCGGCATCCCACTACCGGAGAACCTATGAGTTTTTACGCACCTTTGCCTGATTATTTCGAAAACCTGTTGACGCATTTGCGAAATCTATCGAAAAACTTATAATTTTGGTACTGGACAGATAAATACCGGTATGCTATACTAAATTCAATTAAGAGACCTTTAATTCGGTTCAGTGAGGCCGAAAGGTGTACCTGATATCAATGGCTTAGTTTTTCATGTCTGATTGACGCCCTTTCGGTAGACGGGCGTTTTTTTATGCTCCTGTCAGTGGGAGGTGGAATATAATGCAATTATCAGAAAAAGCACAAATCATGGATGAAATCGCCATGAACAGGGCTGTATCCCGTATAGCACACGAAATAATCGAGAGAAACAAAGGGATAAGCAATGTGGTTTTAGTTGGGATACAAAGGCGAGGCGTCCCCCTGGCCGAACGTTTGGCAACCCGTATTCAGGATTTTGAAAATATTAAAGTTCCGGTAGGTATTTTGGACATTACCCTCTATCGTGATGATCTCTCCACTTTGTCCGAGCAGCCTGTATTGAACAATACTGACATTCCTTTCGACATAACCGGAAAAGTAGTCATAATGGTGGATGATGTGCTCTATACCGGACGCACGGCCAGAGCAGCTATGGATGCCCTGGTGGATATCGGCCGGCCGAGAGCCATCCAATTGGCCGTTTTAATTGACAGAGGACATCGTGAACTGCCCATCCGTGCGGACTATGTGGGTAAAAATGTTCCTACATCAAGGAATGAAGTGGTTCATGTTCAGGTAAGTGAATTTGATGACATAAACCGAGTTATAATTGCAGAGTAAAGCTTGAAGTTTTCATTTATTAAATAGGCACCTTTAAGTACAGTCCAGGAGAGGCTGACAAGGGCAAAGCGTTTATAAGACCTTTTGTGCCTTGACACAGCTGTCAGGGTTTTTTTATGGGCATTCCAGCCGGACAGGCTGTGATAGCCGGTAATAATTTGCCGGATAATACAGAAAAATAATATTAGGAGGTTTTTCAATGAACAAAAATCATCAGACAATCGGTTATCTGCCGGACGAGACACCTTCTCTGCCGAAGCTGCTTCTGTATGCACTTCAGCAGGTAATCGTTATGTTTCCTGCAACTGTAGCTGTGGCCATTATCACAGGTTTTCACATCTCAACAACAATCTTTGCCAGCGGACTTGCGACCTTGTGTTTTCTTCTTATTACAGGAAGAAAGATCCCCTTGTATTATGGTTCCAGTTTTTCTTATGTTGCAGCTATTGTAGGATTAATGAGTTCAGACGCTCTCTCCGGTTATGTCCTTAATGATAAAATTGCCATTGCTCAATTTGGTATAGTAATGTCCGGTCTGATTTCCATAGCTGCAGGATTCATTGTTAATCGTTTTGGCAGGGAGTCTATTGAAAAAATCCTCCCAGCAGCCGTTACCGGCCCCATAGCCATGGTCATCGGCCTGACCCTTGCCGGCAATGCCATGCTGGATGCATCTTCCATTTCAATTGATACAATGGGCACCATTAGTGTAGCTGAATCACAAGTGGAATTAGCAACCAATATGGCCTGGATTATATCTCTGGTAACATTATTGTCTACTATATTGTTTTCGGTTTATCTGAAGGGTTTTTGGGGTCAACTGCCCCTGATCATGGGGCCGGCTTTGGGATGCCTTACAGCTTTCATAATTAAGCTTGCTACCGGAATAGATCTCTTCAAAGTTCTTCCTGCAGGTGCCAATACAGGCATTTTTGCCCCGCCTGTCTTCACTCTGCCAAAACCCTCCTGGCTGGGGTTGATTTCCATAATGCCCATAGCAATTGCCACGATTCCTGAATCCACCGCTCATGTTTATCAGCTTGATATTTATGTAAACGACCTGGCAAGAAAGAAAAACAGTCAAAAGAAGTATAATATTGCTGATTTACTCGGCCTCAATCTCATAGGCGACGGTATTGGAGATATTGTTTCCGGTTTTATCGGCGGCCCTGCAGGCACCAATTATGGGGAAAATATAAGCGCAATGGCTATTACAAAGGTTTTCTCCGTTCCGGTTCTTATCGCTGCTGCTATTCTGGCTATGATTATTTCCTGGTTTACACCTCTGGTAAATGCAATCTACTCAATCCCGGCTGCTGTGATAGGCGGGTTGGAAATCTACCTGTTTGGTGCTATAGCAGCGCAAGGTGTAGCAATCATGCTTGAAAAAAAGACGGATATGTTCAGTTCCAAAAATATAGCAATCATAGCAACAATTATGGTAATTGGAGTTGGCGGACAATATGCCTTTGGAGGAAACATCCCCTTCTTTGGATTAGATGTTCCCTGCGTTGCCGGTGCTGCCATATTTGGCATCATACTTAACTGGATCTTGAATTTAGGAGAGAAGATGAGGAAGTCAGACGATACAGCACAAGTCTGAGAAATACGGCAGCTGTTTCAGACCAGCAACGACTCCAGCTGTACGAATAATGTCAGAAAAAAAAGGCCTTGACAATCAACATGTCAAGGCCTTTTTATCTGTAATAGCAGCATAGAATACATAGGCAGGCTCATACTATAAGAAAAATAAGTGTGAAGGAGACAGCATGCTCAACAGTATATTGGAAACCCGCACTAAGTATAATGGAACATACCGGATAACCCTCCGTATTAATGAGAAAGATTACTTTCTGGCATACGACTCTCTAAACGAAAGGGATGCTGCTGAGCTTCTGGAAAGCTATCTGCTCCATCGGACTGATGATGGGAAACCGGACAAGGTCAAACTAAGGCACAACAAAAGGGAGCATATAGTTATCATAGAAGCAGACCTTCGATACACCGACAATGCAAAAACAGAAGGTCCGGATGAGACAAATGGTTCCCAACAGAAGCATTCACAGATTCTACATTAACTTCTTCAGTGAGCGTACCATACTCTCAGAAGGAGTTACGTATATTGTCTTATACCGGTCATATACTACCATACCGGGTTTAGCTCCACCGGGTTTTCTTACATTTTTTCTGGGGCAGTAGTCTACCGGCACATTAGAAGAAAAACGACCCTTGCTGTACCAGGCAGCAAGGTTGGCAGCTTCCAGCAATGTCGTTTCCGGAACGGGCTTATCTCCGGTTTTTATTATAACATGGGAACCCTGAATGGATTTGGTATGCAGCCAGAGATCATTTGGTGAAGCTGCCTTCAGGGTCAGCTTGTCATTCTGAATATTGTTTTTGCCTACCATGATGTCCAAACCGTCAGAAGAAATAAAGTGGTGCGGCTTGGAAGTCTTTTGCCTGCTTTTTGCCTTTGTTCTTTCTGAACGTTCCCTGATATAGCCCTGCTGAATAAGTTCTTCGCGGATCTCAGACACATCGCTTTCATCTGTACACATGGAAAGGTTTTGTAGTATGCTTTCCAGGTAATTCACCTCTTCCAAATTCTCCTTCATAAATTGAGATTGCTTGTTTGTCACAGTAACAGCCTTGCTGTATTTCTTGAAATAATTCTGCGCATTTTGCGCTGGTGTCATACTCGGATCCAATGGAATAGTTATCATTGGATAGTCGGTTTCATAATAATTAGGCAGAACAACCTTATCCGCTCCCGATGGTATCTGATATATATTTGAAGTAATTAGTTCCCCGAAAAGCCTGTACTCTTCTGCATTTTTCGCTTTTTCCAGTTCTTCTTCCTGTAGTGCCAGCTTTTTGTAGCATCGTTCCAGATTAGTCTTAACTATTCGATTCAAATGTGAAGTTCGCTGCTGTATCCGTTCCACCTTATCCCGAAGAATAAAAAAACTGTCCAAAGCCTCCGAAAAGGTAGAAAAGCTATCCAATAAATCCGGATGATAAATGGAATAAATCATTGGAAATATATCCCTGGGCTTACCCTTATCGTCTCTTAGAATTACAGGCTGGAATTTATTGCTTTGCACCTGTTGAAAGAAAGAGACGAAAGAAGCAGCTATTTCTTTTTGCTTTTTAGGCGTCTGGGCTCTGTGGCAGATTTCTTCCGCTGTAGCCTTGGATACTCCGGTAAAGGAATTACTCAATATACCAGCTGGATCAATACCAGTTTCCATTGGCTGAAGTATGTGGGCAACATCCTCGGCTGCAGCTGTTAAAGGGTTCACCTTTCCCTGAGAAGGGGGGTATACATATTGCCTGTTGGGGAGAACCT
Organism: Clostridiales bacterium; assembly: GCA_012839095.1. GTDB lineage: Bacteria > Bacillota > Clostridia > Caldicoprobacterales > DTU083 > DUOA01. Next base: position 3,933 of record DUOA01000163.1, on the reverse strand, counting down.
GACGCACCCTGCTTATCCTTTGATCAACGTGCTTTATAGCATCCAAAATCATTCCGTCCTGGCCGGTTAGTATTATATTGCTGTGTCTTCCCATTATCTCAATTACAAGGGTCTTTTCCGCCAGATCACCGATTTCGTCGATTATCTCAAAGTCAAGTTCCAAAATTCGTTCATTATTCGGCTGTCTGACAGTTACCAGCTTACCACCCGACAAATGCTTACGTAATACCATGCAGAACATGGGAGCCGATGGAGGGTTTGTTTTTTTCTCCATAGTCAGGTGTATTCTGGGATGACTTGGACTGGCAGACAATACCAGTCTATGGTTGTTTCCCTTATTTCTTATCTGGATATGTATTTCATCCTTTTCCGGCTGCTGAATTTTGATAACACGACCGCCGAGCAAAGTATTCTCCAATTCCCTGGCCAGACCAAATAACAACACTCCATCAAATGCCATAGAAAGCTCCTCCTTTTTCATATATTATACATCAGTATTATGATAAGGAACAGAAAGCAGAAAAGCTTTTTAAATTGTATGGAGCACCATGAATATGTTACAATTAATTTAGCGGCAAAATACTGTTTGCTATAAATCATTAATTATTCATACAACCCCCTGTTGCCTAATATAAATAATATCAAGATATAGTCAAGGGGGGAGATCATTTTGCGGAAAAAAATATGGTTACTGACTGCAGCGGTATTGATCCTTACGTTGATACTTGCCGGCTGCAGTGGAACAAAAAGTGGGGAGCAGGAGCAGGAGCCCCAGAATGTACCAACGATAACAGATGAATCCGATGAACTGATACGGGAAACCATAATTTATTATGAGGACGATGCCGGATATCTGGTGCCTGTTATGCGCAAAATACCATGGGTAGAAGGTATTGCAAAATACACCCTCCGTGTCATGATGGATACTCCGGAGCAGCAGGAGGACCTGATGATGATGGGATTGAGACCTTTACTGCCTGCTGATACCGAAATTCTGGGGATGTCCATTAAAGACGGAATAGCAAAGCTTGATCTCAACGAAGCAGTCCTGAACTGCAGGAATGCATTGGAAGAAAGCAATATGATCCAGGGTATAGTATTGACTCTTGCCGACTTCTCCACGATTGACAAGGTACAGTTTTTATTTAACGGTAAAATCCTTGATTCTATGCCGCATGGCACAGTTGTGAAAGAACCCATCGGCCCTTCTGATATTAACCTGGAGATGGCGGAGGATACCGCTGTACATGGTGCAAAAGTCACGGTTTTCTTCCAAAGCACCTCATCCAGTATGTATGATTACCTGATTCCGGTTACCAGAATAACTTCATCTGAAAATGCTTCACTGGAAACAGCCATAAGCGAGCTTTTGAAGGGACCTGTGGATACTGACAATATGACTATAGACATCCCGCCGGATACAAAACTGTTGGGGATTCAAATGGATGAAGGGATCACCTACATAAACTTCAGCAAGGAGTTCAATAGTATCTCCAGTTCCGACCACAGCGAAGAGATGGTCTTGAAGGCAATCAAGTTGGTTGCAATGCAATACCCGGAAGTGGAAGATGTGGAAATTCTTGTGGAGGGCAAAACCTATGCCGGAGCAGCCCGTCTTGACAACATTCCGGTATTTGCCAACGAATGGTAGACAGTGGAATCAGGCTGCTGAATCACGCAGCCTGATTTTCAAATATGATACAAAGGAGTAAACTAATGAGACCTGATAAAAGGGCCAACAATGAGTTAAGGCCAATCCGGATAACAACAGGGTTTATTCCCAATGCCAGCGGATCAGTGCTTATTGAATTTGGCTATACAAAAGTTATCTGCACAGCTACGGTTGAAGAGAAGGTACCTCCCTTTCTGAAGGGAACAGGCCGCGGCTGGGTAACGGGAGAGTATTCCATGCTGCCTGCATCAACCCAGGTAAGAAAGCCTAGGGAATCCAGCAAAGGTAAATTGGAGGGGAGGACACAGGAAATTCAAAGGCTCATCGGCCGTTCCCATCGCTCTGTTGTTAATCTGGATAAAATTGGAGAGCGAACCATATGGATTGATTGTGACGTCATTCAAGCCGATGGGGGTACACGAACAGCTTCCGTAACAGGAGGATTTATTGCACTGGTTCATTGCGTCGACTGGATGCTGAAACAGGGAATGATTGAAAAAAGCCCCATTAACAACTACATAGCAGCTGTCAGTGTGGGTATATATGATGGACAAGCTATTTTGGATCTTTGCTATGAAGAGGATTTCAATGCTAAGGTGGATATGAATCTGGTTATGACCGACAAGGGAGAGATAACCGAAATTCAGGGAACAGGCGAAGGTCAGCCTTTTACAATGGAAGAACTGAATCAGATGCTGCTGCTGGGACGGTATGGAATTAAGGAGCTTATTGCCAAACAGGAAGAAGCATTGGGCGAACTAAACATTCTTGTAGGTATACAGCCATGATGAAACGATTGTTGATTGCCAGCCGCAACGAAGGCAAAATAATTGAAATACGAGAGTTGTTTTCTGAATTGGATTATCATGTCTTATCCCTGAACGACTTGAATCTTAAGCATACAGTCCTGGAAGATCAGCCTGATTTTTCCGGAAACTCCCTAAAGAAAAGCAGAGAAATAAGCAAACTGACAGGAGAGATTGTTCTGGCCGACGACTCCGGGCTGGAGGTGGATGCGCTTGGAGGAAAACCAGGCGTCCTTTCCGCCCGATTTGCAGGAGAGAATGCTACTGATGAAGAAAACAACAAGAAACTTCTATTTCTCATGAAGGATCTGCCCCCCGAAAGGAGAACAGCACGATTTCGCTGTGTACTCACCATGTATTGGCCTGATGATACCTACCTGCAGACAGAGGGGATATGCCCAGGAAGGATTGGCTATACACCGGCAGGTAAGGGCGGGTTTGGCTATGATCCTATATTTATACTGTGCGGATACAATAAAACGATGGCAGAGCTGACAATGGAGGAAAAAAACAAGGTCAGCCATCGTGCACTGGCACTAAAAGCCTTGACAGAGAATCTGCGCCTCATAGAAAAATGATACTTGACGAATATTTTTACATGGATTATACTAGAGCATGTGCCCAGACGAAGCGAATATAATCATATATTGACATGCATGTGTAAATATGATATACTTTCGAATTGTCAGCGGTTGAGTGCGGGTGTAGTTCAATGGTAGAATTCCAGCCTTCCAAGCTGGCCGTGTGGGTTCGATTCCCATCACCCGCTCCATTGTGCGCCTGTAGCTCAGCAGGATAGAGCAACGGACTTCTAATCCGTAGGCCAGGGGTTCGAATCCCTTCAGGCGCGCCAGTATTATTATTGTGGTGAGTGTAGTTCAGTTGGTTAGAGCGCCAGATTGTGGCTCTGGAGGTCGTGGGTTCAAGTCCCATCACTCACCCCATTATAATTTTTTAATAAATGTCTGCTCTCAGATGTTGGGGCGTAGCCAAGTCGGTAAGGCACGGGACTTTGACTCCCGCATGCGTAGGTTCGAGTCCTGCCGCCCCAGCCAGTAATAAATGCGGGCGTGGCGGAATTGGCAGACGCGCTAGACTTAGGATCTAGTGCCGCAAGGCGTGGGAGTTCAAATCTCTTCGCCCGCACCATTATATATTTTATAGTTGGATATTTAGTTTTTGAATTAGTTTCTAAATCTAGTATCCAGTAAGCGGGAGTGGCTCAGTGGTAGAGCGTCGCCTTGCCAAGGCGAATGTCGCGGGTTCGAATCCTGCCGCCCCAGCCAAGTTTGACCCATTAGCTCAGTCGGTAGAGCACTTGACTTTTAATCAAGGAGTCCGGCGTTCGAATCGCCGATGGGTCACCATAAAAATCAATTTTAAAGAGTATTTTTTGCGGGCGTGGCGGAACTGGCAGACGCGCTAGACTTAGGATCTAGTGCCGCGAGGCGTGGG
>DUOA01000162.1 GCA_012839095.1 Clostridiales bacterium | reverse complement strand
GTGGTGTGCCGGAGGGGCAGATTTTGGAAGTGAAGCAGAGCGAAATCGGACAGAAAGTAAAGGCTTCCATTCAGAAGTCGGGAAGAAATCCGGCACTGCTAAAAAGCCTGATTATGACTGCTATTTATGCGTTGGAGCTTCTCATTGGCAAGGTGTTCAAAATGGCTTCACAAAAGGCAGATAGGGGCATAGAAACAATTATTAAAGCAGAGCCAGAGCAGACACCTGTTAAGGCGATAAAATCATTTGTAAAAGCTGAGAGTGTTCCTGTGCCGGAAATGCCTAAGAAGTCAGCACTTGCTTCCAAGTATCCAAGACTTACGGACATTTATCATAAGCTGGAGAAGCAGAATACAGCCATTTATGAGAGGGAGCAGCAGCTTGCCAGCGTGGAAAAGGAGCTTGTGGGAGCAAAGGGCATCTTCAAGGCGAAGCAACGTAAAGAGTTGCAGGAAGAGGCAGAACAGTTAAAGACGCAGATAGCCAATATGAAGCAGTACCTATCAAGTATTGTGCAGGGTTATGGCTATAAGAATGTGAAGGAGTTCTTGGCTGAATTTAAGGCTTCTAAAGCGGAATATGCAGATTATCAGTCGGCAGTTGCAAAGTGGGAACAGCAGACCGGAAATAAGGCAGAATCGGACAGCATGAAGGCAAGATTACAGAGGAAACAACAGGAAGTGCAGGAACGAGAAAATAGCAGACAGAGCCACCAACATAAAAATGACAGAGGGGCAAGGTAGTATCAGAAGTGGAGTAGGAAACTGCTCCGCTTTTGTATTATAATTGAGCATAAAAAATCGGTGGAGAAATTGTATATATCATGATATAGTTGATATGTTCGACGAGAGCGAAACTTTGAATTTGTCTGCGAAAAGCCCGTAAATAGGCGGATGTTAATATGCGTTGCTTGTGGCAACGGCTCTTTTGAATATAGAATTAGCTTTTTGTTTCGATAGATATGCTATTCCAGGTAAGAGCACACAATTCTCCAATTCTGATGCCTGTAAATAAGCAGATTAAGATTCCTAAACTGGTAAGGTCTGGGTGATCTTTAAGAGAATCAAGAAGGATATTTTCCTCTTCAATTGATAGCACACGGATAGTTCTTTGTTTCTGCGGGACTGTCATACATTCCGGGACAAATCCTACATCATATCCATGAATTAAGGCATATTTCCTTATGGACTTCATTCGAGATAAGATGTCAGAAACGCTTTTATCTGAAAGTGTATTTCTGCCAGTAAAGAGTTTGTTTCCAAAATCGATCAGGTCTTCATTACTGATATCAGACATACGACAATCGCCAAATACCGGCAGGATGTGTTTGTCCAGCTGATTGCTGTATTTGACGATGGTTGAGGCCTTTCTCGTTGATTTCAGGCTGTCTAGCCACATAACAGAGATTTGCCTCAGATCAGGCTGAGCAGATTCAGATGAAGACTTCTCTGGTTTTATGTTCGCCATAGCTTCAGAGCGTTTCTTCTTTACTTCACTGTAAGATTTTCCATACACAGAGCTATATACAGCTTTTCCAAGCTGATGGGATTTAATAAATCTGGTTTCCCATCGTCCGTCTTTTCTTTTGTATATGTTTTCTCCTTTCCGAGCCATTGTGATACCTCCTTTTTGACAATAAAATTGACGGCGAATATACAAGAGATTTCTCGTATACTGCCGTCATAATGGCTATTCCTGTATCAAATTCAACAATTATTAACGCAAAACATTGTGGATTCTTGACAAATTTTGCGACATGAAGTATAATTTTGACTGTTATTTATAGAGATTTTTGTTCCGCAGAGTTGCATACTCTGCGAAGAAGTCGGGGGATAACAAGGAATTTGGATAAGAACGGATTAATGGATCAGATTAACAAAGAAGAACTGATAGACAAATTCATATATGAACTGCCGATTCTACGAGCAAGGATTGACATGACGCAGGATGAGATAAGTGAGATTGCCGGATTATCCCGCCAAACATATTCGGCGTTGGAGACAAGGAAGAGAAACATGACTTGGAGCAATTTCATGGCACTTCTTTTTGTTTTTTATTTTAATCCCGCAACAAGGGATGCCGTGGAAAGTGCGGGTCTATTTACGCCTGAGCTGAAAAAGATTATGTCTATAAATCACAGAAATGAGGGTTAGATTTAGCATGGAAAAGAGAGATATTGCAATTAAAGGGACTGGTGGAATGGCCAGAGAGGTTAGATGGGTTATAGAAGACCTAAACTCAGTAGAGGATAAGTGGAATATTCTGGGGTGGGTATCTAAAGAAGAGCCTGAATCAATGGTTGCAGGTCTTCCTGTTCTGGGAGATGACGACTGGCTGTTGGCGCATGATAAGCCAATAGATGTTGCTTTAAGTGTTGGAAGTGGTTTGCTCAGAAAGAAAATTGTTTCCTATTTGAGACAGAATGAGAAGATATCATTTCCTTCTATTATTGCCAGATCTGCAGAAGTCTCAAACTATGTCAAGATGGGAGAGGGCGCAATAATCATGAACAAAAGCCTTTTGACGGTAGATATTGAAGTTGGAGACTTTTTCCTCTGTAACTATGGATGTACGGTTGGTCATGATTGTAAATTTGAAGATTACGTTACATTAAATCCAGGTGCCCGTATTTCAGGTGTGGTGCATATGGAGGAATGCTCAACAGTTGGCGTGGGAGCATCAATAATTCAGGGACTTTCAATTGGCAAAAACTCTTTTATAGGAGCAGGGGCGGCAGTAATAAGGAATGTAGGTGATAACTGTACGGCTGTAGGTGTTCCAGCTAAACCCTTGGAAAAGTGATTATATAAAAGCATTGATTGTGGAGGTAATTGATTTGAAAAAAATTGGCGTTTTAACTTATCCAGTAAAGCATAGGAAGACATTTGATTTACTGTCTTTGTTAAAAGCAAATGGGTATAAGGATGTAAAGGTGTATGCTATACCGTTTCATTATCAAAAGAAGAAATTCCCAATTTACCAGCATAGGCCGGAAATGAATTATGACATACCTGAGACAGAAGCTTTATGTAAAAACTTTGAATATGAATATGAGATTGGTCAGCTTGATGACTTTGCGATTGAAGAAGATAGAATTGTACTGATAGCAGGAGCAGGTATTCTGCCAGAGGAATTTGTAAAGAGTCATACTGTTATTAATGCGCATCCGGGATATATTCCAAATTGTCGAGGGTTAGACGCATTCAAGTGGGCTATTGTTGAAGATCAACCTATAGGAGTTACCACTCATTTAATTGGAGAATATGTTGATGCAGGAGAAGTAATTGAGAGAAGAGAGATACCTGTATACTCTTCGGATACATTCCATGCCCTAGCACAGCGAGTATACGAAAATGAGGTTTCTATGCTTGTCGAAGCAATAAGTAAATATGATGAGGCTACTTTAGAAATAATGCTTCCTGGGGATTATGAGGTACACAAACGGATGCCACCTGAAATAGAGGAATCACTTCTTCATATGTTTGAAGAGTATAAGAAAAAACACGGTAAGGAAAGGTAGGATCTAATATGCAGGACGTATATATCGACAAAGATGCTTTTGTTGCAGAGAGTTCTTCTGTAGGGATGTTTTCAACAGTTAGAAAAGGTTCAAAGATTGGTGAAAGAACTAGTGTGGGAAGCCATGTGTGTATATCAGAAAACGTGATAATAGGAAATGATTGCGTTATAGCCGATATGGTAACGATATGTGCAAATGTAGAAATCGGGGACAATACATTCATTGAATCCGGTGTGGTATTTGCCGAAAAGCTCAATCAGCGTGCCAAGGATGATATAACACCACCGAAGACGCACGTAGGAAACAATGTCAGTATTCATTCCAGAGCGGTGATTGAGGCAGGAAGTACTATCGAAGATAATACTTTAATCGACTACGGAGAAATCATTTCTCTTCAAAAATAATAAGAGCAGGAGCCATTACTATGAAGGAATCTACAAGCGAAAATAGGAAAGCGTAAATAGTTATTTGAATAAGGGTGAATGTCTGCCAGAGCATTTTTCAAATGCAAAAAATTTGTATATTACAGTTGTTCGCGGAACATTATCAGCGACTTTGAATGAACAGGAAACACATGAATATCAGGCAGGAACAGTATTAAAAGTTCCATTCCATACAAAAATGAACTTAAAAAATGTTTCTGAAGAAACGCTGGAGTTTATTGTTGTTAAAGCACCGGAGCCAAACTTCTAAATTTCAGTTAGTAGGTGTATCGCCATGCCGACACTCACAAGCTTGCGCTTGTTCGTTGTCGCGGCGTTCGCCGTATGCATCTGAACTCGAATATATCTGCCTGTGAGCAAGCTCCCGTCAGCCAATTCGGTTCATCTGCGTATGGCTCATTGCTACGCGCAAAATTTCAGTTCTACGGTGCCTTTATTTTGCTGAAATGCTGATTGATTTAATTGTCGGTTGTGCTATAATATCTTCATGGCAACACTTTGGCAACAGAAAATCAGTAAGCCAAAATAAAGTGTGCAAATAGAGTAAAATATCGGCAGATTTTAAATAAAACTTAAACAAAATAGTTTAAGTTAGAGCGACAACTTGCCGAGTGGGAATGATAATAATCAGCTTTCATCTTTTTTGATAACAGAAGTATCAGTACCGGGTGCAGAGGCATCGTTATGGTAGCAGATGTGTCGCTGCCCGGAGCAGAAGTAACACTGTCAGGGGCAGAGACATAGTTGCCGTGAGCAGAAGTGTGTTGCGGCAGCAGAGGTCTCACTGCCAGTAACAGAGGTATCGCAGC
>DUOA01000161.1 GCA_012839095.1 Clostridiales bacterium | reverse complement strand
TCTTGACCATTGAGCATCGGATTATAGAACCTTGTCTGATTGGCAGTATTCTTATCATTATCCAATATCAGGTGAATCTCTTCGTTTGCAGCTATGTATACGCCTACAACTGTGTAATGATCATTTGTGCTGGTACCGTATGCCTCAAAATAATTCAGAACCTCGATACCATCGGAAAGAATGGAAAAGAATTCTTCCGGTTCAGCTACCGGGGAATCCTCAGCGGCCCCGACCGTATTATGTATAGGTAAGATTAAGACATTCAATAATAGAATCGATAAGAGACAGACAAACACCTTATAGAACTTACGGCCTATTCCATAATTCTTAATCATAATAACGTCCCCCTGATACTTAATATCATCTCAGCTATCCATACGACCCGTTTCTTAACTGCCGTCCATATACAGTAATGTTATAAGCTGACAAACAGAAGAAATATCTCTCTTATAACAAGTCCGGCATCCAGACCCTGAAGCCGGGAGTTCCATATGCCCTGGTACAAAAAAAGGCCGCCATGTTAAAAACTTAAACATAGCAGCCTGACTGTCATAGCATTTTGCTTTAGACCCAGAGCTTTGCGTCCTTATCTTTCGATAAGTTTGCCCGTGTTAACCGATATTATTTTCTTCAGGTATTGCATACCCTCACAGCTTTACACAACTTATAAAGCTTGTATGTATTATATACCCATGAAATATTGCTTCAGACAGAGAATTCAAAAAAAATTTGATTAAGTCAATCTATAATCTGACTTATGGCCTCTGCCAGGTATTCAGCTGCCCGTTCAGCCTCTGCCAATGTTGTCAGATTGCTCCCCACCTCCACCAGGATGGCATTGGTTGAAACGTGCTGGTTGTACCGGCCGTTTTTATAGTATACATCCTTGGCCAGTCCGGGATATAACTCATTTAATTTGTTGGTCAGTTTGATGGCCAGTTTGGCATTTTCCTTCCAATTGGGTTTCTCGTTGAATCCTCCCACAACACCTTCTCCGGTACCGACTACCAGCATCAGTCTGGCAACGCGTTCACCATTGATCACTACCACATCTTCATCCGGTGTTTTGCGGCTGTTCTTGCCATAGGCATTTCGATGTATATCAATAAACATCTGCAGCGATTCATAATCTGCCATTCTTTTTTTCAGCGTTTCCAGAGATCGGGTATAGGAAGCATTATAGTTTCCCTTTTCATGATTGGTTTTATCGTGCAGAACAGCAAGCCCTCTGTCCGTCAGGTACTGAGCCAGAACGGAGCCTACCTTTACGACCGTGTAATCCATATCATTGGAGCGATATGCTTCAGCGTAAGCTTCCTTGTAGGGATTACGGGGATCCTGCCTGTAGGATTCCCGGGAATGACTGTGATAAATTAGAATTTTCGGCCCATCCCCCGTCATTTCAATTGGCTTGTCATCCACCTTAATCTGATTGATTTGAATCCGAATTTCATCCGAAAGTTCATGTGTGCTGTCTTCGTCTGCATCCGCATGACTTATGTCAGCCGGAACAAGGGAGCGATCCACTCCTCCCCGGCCTGGCAGGTTGGAAGCTGCTTCCACAGCCTCCACATCATTATCAGGCAGCTGTGGACTGTATTCCAGATAGGGCATGGGATAATTAAGAAGATCCCTTGGATCACGCAGGTCCCTTCTGGTTATCATATTCCAGAGTGAGGTAAAGATGCTTCCCGGGCTTCCATCCACCGCTGCCACTGCAGGAAACCCTCCGGCCAGCATCGATCGATATGCAGGATTGATATCATGCACCTGTTCTGCAGCTTGTACTTCGTCCCGAAGCTGTATTTCCTTGTCTGAAGACCGGCTGAATTTTACCGGGTTACCCGACAGGAGCCGCCAGGACAAAAATACAACAGCAGCCAGCAAGGCCAGAACAACCAGAAAATATATAAGGCTGGACAAGCGCATAATCTTGAATCGAATCATTCCCGCACCTCATTTCCGGCAGATAAGAATTCTCTCTCCAAATATCTTATTCACCGAAAATGTGTTTCATGACTTAAGGATGATATTATGACAACCTAATGCAGATAGCGGCTGACATCCTCCATGGACAGTCCTTTATGTATAGCCAGGCTGATTCCGTCTGCTATGATGCCTGCCACATCATCTATCAGCATATCCACTTCCTTTGGGGTTACGACCAAATCGCCCAGCCCCTGCGTAAGCACCTCTCCAACCAGTTGATTCATATGCTTTTCATCCATGGATTGGAGCATTTGATAAAATTCACTTGACGGTTCTGTCTTCTCAGAAAACTCTCTGATTAGCATGGAAAGGGCATCCCGGCCGATGGTTTGTGCATAAACCACTGTCGGAATACCGACTGCCAGCGTAGGCACACCCAGGCTTTCCCGGGTAAGGCCCATTCTCTTGTTTCCGATGCCGGAACCCGGATTGATTCCGGTATCGGCTATCTGAATGGTACTGCCGATTCGGTCAGTCTTTCGTGAAGCCAAGGCATCGATGGCTATCACAACATCAGGGCGGATCTTGTCCACAATGCCCTTTACTATCTCACCGGTCTCAATGCCGGTAATGCCCAGCACCCCCGGGGCAACGGCGCAGACCCGGCGCATGCGGTCGTCCACCTGATCCGGCACAAATTCAAATATATGCCGGGTAACCAAAACCTTGTCCACTACCTTGGGACCGACTGCATCCGGCGTAATATTCCAGTTCCCCAGCCCCACTATAAGAATGACACTGTCATCGCGCAAATGAACCAGTCTTCTGATTTCATTTGCCAGATGCTGCTTTACCTGTTCCTCATATTCAGGATCCCTGTCCCTTATTCCCGGCACTTCAAGTGTAATATAGTTGCCTATGGGTTTCCCAATGATTTCCCGGCCTTCCTCGGAAAAAACCTCTACTCTGGAAATGCGAATGTCTTCAGCAGGCTCAACATTGTCAACCCGGACACCGGGAATCTCATGTCGGCTTTGTTCCTGAGCCAGCTCCCTGGCTTCCATGGCAAGATCTGTTTTGATGCTTCTCCACACAGACGGTTCATCCTTCCTTATGTAACATATGATAAAATAAACATGCTCCTCCTATTTTCACCTGGCATATGCGTATTTATTCCCATTTTGCGGTCATTTCGCCTGCTGCCGGCCCTTATGCAGATCCCATCCCATTATTTTAGGAATCTTTCTGTTTTTCTCTTGCCTAACATGATTATTAATGATACAATATTATTCGCTGATTTTAGTCGGGGAGGTGAAGAATTTGCCAAATATCAAGTCAGCCATCAAGAGAGTAAATGTATCGCAGAAAAAAGCACTGCGGAATAAGATGATTAAATCTGAGCTTAAGACTGCCGTTAAAAAGTTTGAAAGTGCTCTCCTGGACAGTGATGTGGAAAAAGCAACAGTGCTTTATCCCCAGATAACCAAGAAAATCGATATGGCTGCCGCAAAGGGTACTATCCATAAGAATGCTGCCAATCGAAAAAAGGCAAAACTGGCTCTTCGATTAAACACAGCTTCTCAGAATAAAACTGTCTGATAAGAGCAAAAGCTTCCCGTTACAGGAAGCTTTTTTATTTAACCTTGTGAGGCAGGGAAGCCGGTTACCGGCTAGGATGCCCGTTCCTTCCTGCACATCCTGATCACCAGTAACTCAAGTCCCAGGCGATCTTTGATTTTTCCGCTTTTGATTCCGTAGTCCGTCATCAGACACTGATTCAGGCCATAGCGCAGCTGTTCCATGGTAAATCCGCGGGACTGCTGCATGCCTTTCTGTACGGAATAAGGATGGACATCATAGGGTTTTTGTCTCAGTTTGGCCTTAATCTGGTCAAGAGAATAGCCTGCCTGGTCATATTCACTGCACAGCAGCATAATTTTAAGCTGTCGTGCAATCAAGGAAAGGATGCCGAATACAGACTGGCCCTGTTCCAGCAAAAAGTCGACCTGCCTCAGCGCTTCCCCTTTTTTCCTGGCTGCCACCGCATCGATGAACTGAAATACTGTAAACTCATCGGAAGGGGTAACCAGTTTATCTATTGCATCCCTGGTGATATCGGGCGCTGAGCCCGAGAATGAAGCCAGCTTTTCCACCTCATTTTTAATATCTTCCAGGTTGTTGCCTGTCTGCATTATGAAATACTCCAGGTCTTCCCTGGAAATTGTTTTATTATGAAGCTGGAACCTTTTTCGTGTCCATCTGACTAGATTCGAATGATTCAGTCTTTCAAATTCCACTGTTTCTCCATGTTTGCTTATGGCCTTGTAGATCATTCTTTTCCTGTCTGCACTGCCCCTTTGGTAAAATATCAGGCAGGTGCTGTCAGGGATGTTTTCCAGGTACTTCTTAAGCCGTGCCTCATCATCCGACTTCCCGGAAGACAGACCGCTGTAATTTTTCACAACAACCAGCCTTCTGTCTGCCATAAAGGGCAGAGTCTCGCTGGCAGCTATGATGTCATCAGCCGTTGTCTCCGTCCCGTCCAGGATCAGATAATTCAAATCCCTGTAAGAAGCCGGAACCAGCTTCTCAATGATCTGACTCAAGGCTTCTTCCTTGGTGAATTCTTCCGGACCATGCAGCAGATACAGTTTTCCCAGACTGCCCTTTTGTATTTGTGTGAATAAAGTCATATAATCCATACCTGCTGCTCTCCTTCCTGAATCTTTGGATCTCAGGCTTGTGCCGCCTCATCATTCCTGTGTCAATTCCGGTTATTCATCAACATCCGCATTGTCTGTTTCTTCTTCATTTCCTTCGCCCTCTGCCTCCTGACCCGGCTGCTCTTCCTGCTGCTCCTCCACTACCCCTTCCCTGACAAATAAAATCAAATCCTCTGCACTCTTTCCCTCTTCAATCGCCAGTGACAGGGCATCAGCCATCATATTCAGGGTACTTTCCGCATAGGTGCCGGGCTTTAGCGCCCTTCCCGATTGCAGCATATCCGGGAACTGCGCAGGAAGACCTGTCCAGGACAGCCAGGTGGATCTGTACAAGGATTTTCTGGCCGGCATCAATCCTGCATCCTGCAAATTCAGCTGTGCCTCTTCCCCGGTCAGGAACTGCATAAAGTCCCAGCTCTCGGGCAGCAATCCGGTATCCCTGCTCATGGTCAGTGCATAACCGCTCAGGATTCCGCCTGTGTTTTCCTCATTCTCTGATACCGGCAAAAAGCTTATCCCCACCTTGCCCGCCAGAGGAGAGCTTTCATTCTGAAAGAGTCTGGCTGCATAGGACCAGTTCCACATAAATACCGCATTTCCCTCTTCAAAAACCGCCCTGCAGTCTTCTGCTCCCATACTCATGGAAAGCTGGGGTATGACATTGTTCCTCACCATACCAGTCAGGTTTCTCCATGCTGTCATCATTGCACTCTCGTCAATCAGAGTTTCCTCTGCCTCATATTCCGGATATGCATTAAAATATGTCCATATACCTGCCAGGAAAACCGCTGCATTTTCCCGGGACTTTCCGGGAAAAATGAGCCCGTAATCCATATCATTGGCCTTTGCGGCCTGCTCAGCCATCCCTGCCAGCTCCGACCAGTCGGAAGGCGGTGAGTCAATCAGGTCTTTCCGGTAGTAGAGCAGGGGCATATCCTGCCAAAAAGGCAACCCATAGATCTCATCCTCCCAGACCAGAGCATCCATCATACCTTTGAAAAAAGCTTCTTTCTTTTCTGAGGTCAGGCCCCCGTCCAATGAACGGATGCATTCCTCTGAAGCCAGCCTGGCCAGCCAGGTGTCATGGATCAGAATGACATCGGGGACCGTTTCCCCCGTCTCCTTCAGTTCATACAACTTGTCTGTAAACTCTGCTCCCAGACCCGGGCCTTCTATTCCTTCAACGGTAATTCCCTCATTCAGGCTGTTGTACTCTATAATCAATCGCTTTATCATGTCGCTGCCGTCATGGGGATAAAAGAAATAGAGGATCTTATCCTGCTTATCCTGCTCTTTGTCACCCTCTCCCATCAGGCCGCAGGCTGTCAGCAGCGATGAGATAAAAAGCAGGGTGACCAACCATGCCAGCCAAAACCTGAACCTTCGCATCTGCATGTTCACCCTCCGTTATATACCGGTGGAACCAAATCCGCCCTGACCTCTAAAGCTGTCGGACAACTCTTCCACTTCCTCCACTTCAACCCGGAGAACGCGCTGAATGACCATTTGAGCAATTTTCATCCCCTCTCGTATGAAAAAGGAATCCCTGCCATGATTGATCATAATCACGCCTATTTCCCCCCGATATCCTTCATCTATGGTGCCGGGAGTATTCAATATTGTAATCTGGTGCTTAAGAGCAAGCCCGCTTCTGGGCCTGACCTGTGCTTCAGTCCCCTCCGGCAGCCCGATTGCAATGCCTGTACGAATAAGGCGGGAACATCCGGGCTTAAGCTCGGCATCTTCCACGGAGAAAAGATCCAAACCGGCATCACCCGGATGAGCATATTCGGGTAATCTTGCCCGGGGATGCACCTTTTTTATCTTAAGCTTCATTTTATTAAATCTCCTGAACGGGGCTGCCCAAACCGAACCGTTCGTGAATGGCCTGTACTGCCTTTTCAGCCTCATCCCAGCGAACCAGGCAGGAAATTTTTATATCGGATGTACTTATCATATGGATGTTGATGTCTGCATCAGCCAGAGCTCCGAACATGTCAGCCGCTACCCCCGGATGGTTGGCCATACCGGCACCCACAATGGATACCTTGGCTACATCATGGGTAAAATTCACTCCACTGGCACCTATATAGTCGAGGTTTTTGTTAATGAGATCAACGGTTTCGGTTAATTGATCCCTGTCAATGGTGAAGGAAATATCCTTGGTATCTCCCCTTCCGATGCTTTGAACAATTATGTCCACATTTATGTCTGCATCTGCCAGCAGCTTGAATATTTTAAAGGCCACGCCTGGAATGTCTCTGACTGCCATCACCGATACCCGTGCAATATCCTTGTCATATGTGACTCCTTTGATCAACATTTTTTCCACTTCCGCTACCTCCTTGACCAGGGTCCCGTTGCCATTGTTCAAACTGGAACGGACCACCATATTCACATTGTAATTTTTCGCCAGCTCCACCGAACGATTATGCAGGACTCTGGCACCCAGGCTGGCCAGCTCCAGCATCTCATCATAGGAAATATCCTTAAGCTTCCTGGCACCGGGTACGATTCTGGGGTCAGCTGTAAATATGCCGTCCACATCCGTGTATATTTCACATAAGTCGGCATTAAGAACTGCAGCCAATGCCACAGCCGTAGTATCAGAGCCGCCTCTTCCCAGGGTGGTGATATCACCCTTTTCATTAACACCCTGAAATCCTGCTACAATTACAATCTTTCCCTGATTGAGCTCTTCCCGCATCCGCTCTCCGTCGATTCTTTCAATTCGGGCATGGGTGTGGAAGCTGTCCGTCAGTATTCCCACCTGCTGTCCCAGCAGGGAGATGCACTTGCAGCCGAGTTTTGCAATAGCCATGGCCATTAAGGAAATGGAGATCTGTTCACCGGTTGATAGGAGCATGTCCATTTCCCGTTTGGATGGATTGCTGTTTATTTCTTTTGCCTTGTCAATCAGCTCATCAGTGGTATCGCCTTGTGCCGATAGTACCACCACAACCTGATTTCCCTTATTATATGTTTCAACAATCCGTTCAGCCACTCTCATGACCCGTTCAGCATTGGCCACCGAGCTGCCGCCGTATTTTTGTACAATTAATGCCAATTGGTCTGCCTCCTTGTCCTGTACGCTGCTTGCTTCAATGAATTATTATACATCCCTATGCAACAAAATTATATACCTAAAAATTGTATCACTTTGTATTTTCATTGACAAGGTTTTGTGTGATAAAAGATAGCGTCGTTATTATTATACCAAATTTTAGATGACAAATAAGGAAAACATGCAATTTTATCGGCGGGCTTTTGCACGAGTCTTTTATTCTATCCAGGTTCCCTTTATCGGAATCCCCATTTCCCCAAATTTTTCTCCTCGCAGATACACAAATAACAGCTCAGGCAGGATGGTATCCTGTTCCGGAGTTATGATAAATTCTCCGTCCTTATTCAGAGCTCCCAGCCCTTTTGGACCAGAGACCACAAGATAAGTATTTGTTAACCACATATGCTGATCTATGCCTACAGATATACTAAATTCATATTTGTAGTGCTTGAATTCTTTTGCACCTTCCTGGGTAAGCATTTATACATGATCCGTATCATAACATCCGGCAAAAAAATTAGATCCTATATAACACAGATCTTCTTCACGGGCGTCAGTAATTTTAGTCAAGGTATCATCTTTGTTCAGAATGATAATAAAAAAAGCGGGAGCCTCAGGCAGACTCCCACCATGAAATTATGTATGAAAGCATTATTTGATCAAATTTTTCAGGAAATCCACAGCAAGTCTGATGTCCTTCTCCGGTTGATCTCCTACTTCTCTTTCAATGGTCAGAAATCCCTGAAAACCGACATCCTCCAAGGCTTTCAAATAATTGGTGAAATCAACTGAGCCTTCCCCCAAAGGCGTTTCAAGGAAGTAGTCCTCCATACGGATATCTTCAATGCCGCCTTCAGCAAAGAAATGATATATTCTTTCCGGATCGGTCTTCTTTTTCATAATACCGTCCTTGGCATGGGTATGAACGATGTAGTCCTTAAGGGTATAAACAGCCTGAACCGGATCATCATCTGTTACCATGACCAGATTTGCCGGATCCAGGTTGACCTTAACTCCCCCGGAGCCTAAGCTGTCCAAAAAGCCTTTTAACACAAGGGCTTTTTCAGGACCGGTCTCAATGGCGAAATAAGCACCCACCTGATCACCATATTCACCTAAAGCGTCTAAGGCATCCTGCATGACCTTGTACCTGTCATGACCGGGGTCGGACGGGATTACTCCAATATGGGTTGTTACCACTTTCGTTTCCAAATCAAGGGCCAAATCCATAATTCTCTTGGATTTCTCCACTCTTTCGGCGTTATCCTTTTGGATTTCGAATCCATAGCCGCCCATATCGCCGCATAAGGCAGAGACAACCAGTCCGTTGGATTTAACAATGTCCAGAATCTCCCGCCGTTTTGCAGAGCTTAAATTCTCCGGTGCCATATCTCCTACGGTGGCGTAAATCTGAATGCCTTCTGCACCAACTTCCGCTGCTTTCCTTATTCCTTCCGCTATGCCAAGACGGAAAGAATCCACCATTACACCGATTTTGAAGGGTTTCATATCAGATACTGCTCCTTTCCATTAATTATTTAATTATAAATATACCTTTTCTTTTTGCCTGCCCGACTGATACAGAGCGCAAATCAAAGCCTGTGTCTTTCTCCCCTCTTCCCCGTCGATGAAGGGTTTTTCCCCTTTTTGCAGAGACAGGTAGTAATCCCTGATTTGTTCGGTATGGCTTAAGCCCCAGTAATCCTTTGCCGGGCTGTCCGGATCGGGCTTTTCGCAAGGCTTTCTGTCAGCCTTCATTTCTCTGCCGTCATTAAACTTTATGACAGCCTGGTCGGAGATCATTCTTACCAGACCGTTTTCACAATGAATCTCTATTTCCACAGGTGAATCGAAGGAATAATAGTTTACTGCGTGAAATATGGTAATCACACCGTTTTTATATTTAACGACACCTTCAGCACAATCCTCCACTTCAATACCCGGATGGAATCGATTGGATATGTTGGCATCCACATATTCAATGGGAGAGTCAATCAGCCATCTCAGCAAATCCATGGTATGGATGGCCTGGTTGATCATTACTCCTCCACCCTCCTTGTCCCATGTGCCCTTCCAGTCGCTGCTGCTGTAATACTCATCACTTCGATACCAATGCACCCTGAGCCTTGCTGAAAGAATGCGCCCCAGTTCACCTGATTCCAGCGTTTCCTTAACCATGACGGAACCGGCGTTATACCTGTTCTGGAAGATTACGCCCAGGGAGACTCTGCTTTCCTTACATGCCCGGATCATATCATCAGCCTGCTGAAGTGAGACTGACATAGGTTTTTCGGTAAGCACATGCAGGCCCTTTCCGGCTGCAAAGATTGTCATTTCTGAGTGGAGGTAATGGGGGGTGCAAATATGTACAGCATCCAGTGATTCCTGCTCCAGCATCAGCTTGTAATCGGTATAAGGCCTGCAGTCAAACTGCTGAGCAGCGGCTTTGGCACGTTCCTCCCGAATGTCACATACAGCTGTCAGTTTTGTAAAAGGCAATTCATTCAATGCTCTTAAATGTACATGGGATATGGCTCCACAGCCAATCAGGCCTACCCTGAATTGTTTCATGCAGATAATCTCCTTTTATAGGACGTGTTTTACCATAAGTCCTGAATAATTGCTATAAATATTATATAGCAACCTTCAATTATTGCAAGGAGATTGCATAGAATAGTCAAAATTTAAGAGCCTGCTGGACAGGCTCTTTGTTCTTATATATCTGATATTGCTGTAATCAGTCACCCCTGCAGCCAGGGCGAAGTTTACAGAGAATTCCTGCATTATCTATAGATCAGTGTCAGGCTGCCTTCCAATTTCTTTCCAGCTCCATGACCAGCCTGATTTCGCCATAGTTGTAGTCAGAAGGCAGCTGCTCTTTTATGGCTCTGAGGCTTACTCCGCCTGTTGTGTCGGCAGCCTGAAGAATGTTGGCAATCCTTTCCGCAGGCAGGATTTCATCCAGACTTATCCTGAATTTTGGTATCAGCCTGGCAAAATGAGCATATATGGTGCTGACGGCAAGGCCCCGCTCTTTGGCAATTTCGGAAATAGTTCTGCCGTTTTGATACATTTCGTAGGTAACCTGAGCAGTATCCCTGACAGGAGAAAGGGAACTGCTGTCTTCCAGACCCAGGCTTTCCGCAAGCAAATCAACAATTGCTGCCACAAAAGGATACCTCTCGATATAGCTGCGATTGGCGAAATGGGAAAGAAATCTTTTCACGGTATATTGAACATCCCTTTCCATTAGGCCGTAATGCTTCATTATATCGATCAGAGGCCGGTACATGCTGTCTTTAACTTGGTAACGGCTGCGGATTACCATGGATTCCTGCTCGGGAAGCACACTGAGAAGCTGCCTCACCTGGTTGGACAGCTGGTAACATACTATGTTCACTACATACGGCTCCCGGAATTGCTCCTGCAGCTTGACAGGAGTGGAACGGTAAAGCAGCTTGTTAAGCATTTCAGCTGTAGTAAACTCCGGATCCATCTGCCCGATAAGATCTGTAAGATCCATGTTTTTGGAGGCATGATTCTTCCATAATTCCAACAACCCGACCAGATAAAACAGGATGTTGTCCAGCAATATGCCTTCATTGGATACTTCAGGGCTTTTTTGCACAAAGCAGGCCTGTTCCAGATAAGAATTCAGCCTGTTTTCTTCAGTTTCATTCAGGGAAGCCAGCTCAGCCCTGCCCTGCCGGCTGATGTGAACAAACGGGAATGTGTAGCCGCCGGTTGATACATCTTCGATATAGATCCAGCCCTTTTCCGTCAGCTCCGCCATGAGGGATTCAATTTCCACCCGTTCCATACGGTACAGAGCCCCCCATAAGGGAACCAGATCAAACTCCCATACGGCTTTTTCCACACTGTACTCCCGCGAGCCCCTGAGAAGCTTGAGCAAAAAGGTTTTGCCCCTTCTGCCGTGAATTTTTTCGACTGTTTTCAACATCACATAACACCGTAACAATTGATCCACCTGTAATCACACCTTTCTTCACTTTTCACAAAAATACCATCCCTTTACAGTCGAGGCCTGTATACTTTTTCCAGGCTTGTATATATAATAACAGAACATATGTTCTGTGTCAACCACTATTTTGAAAATTTTTCTCTTTTTTTCCATAAACCAGGCTGAATATAATTCAAATTCGGTACAGGAATATTTTTCTCGTAAACAAACAAAATAAAAAAGGAGGTGCATAACATGAATCTAACATTATCACAAAAGGAAAGACTTCTGCTGGAGGATCAAAAGAGCCACGAAGAAATATGTATCAAAAAATACAACAGCTACGCCAATCAGGCCCAGGATCCGGAACTTAAGCAAATGTTCAGGACATTTGCCATGCAGGAACAGCAGCATCTTGATACCATTAACCAAATGCTTAACGGACAAGTGCCAAATATGCAGCAGGGGCAACAAAGTCAGCAAAGTCAGCAGCAAAATCAACAGCAGCCCCGGCAGCAGAACCAGCAGCAGGTTGGAATTACCGCCGGTCAGGATGCAGATCTCTGTACGGACATGCTGATGACAGAAAAGTATGTATCCAGTACATATGACATAGCCGTCTTCGAATTTGCGGATACAAATGCCCGGCAGGCTTTGAACCACATTCAAAAAGAAGAGCAGCAGCACGGCGAAGGGATTTTCAACTACATGCAGAAGAAGGGGCTGTATCAGCCACAGTAGATCCGTCCTAAAAAAACAATGCAGCAATTGTTCACTTTGAGCTTTCAGACCACAAAAATAAAACCGGTACAGCCGGTTTTATTTTTGCATAGCCTTCCTGCTGCTGTTTCAGATTATTAGATAGTAACGAAATATTCTTTCATGCTTTACAGCGCTGTATTTGTAAAATGCCATTCTCTGTTATATAATGAATTCAAATTGACAGGATGATTTCCGATATATGAAAAGAAATTTGCAAAAACGGAGGTAATATGATGGATCGGGAACAAATGATAGCCAGAGCAAAAGAACATTTGGGAAAGCTTCTTGAATCTCAGTTTGCCAGGATAGACAAAATGAAGGAAACCCAGGATTTCATTGATTTCAGTACTCTGCACCCCGTTGTAATAGGTATTGTGGGGGGAGACGGAATCGGCCCCTTTATAACGGCGGAAGCACAAAAAGTGCTGGAGTTTCTTCTGCAGGATGAACTCAGTGAGGGCAAAGCTGCTTTCCGTGTAATAGACGGTCTGACAATAGAAAACCGTGCAAAACAGGGTAAAGCCATACCTGATGATGTGCTGGAAGAGTTAAAAAAGTGCCATGTAATTCTGAAAGGCCCTACCACCACGCCCAGAGCAGGGGACCCCTGGCCCAATATTGAAAGTGCCAATGTAGCCATGCGAAAGGAGCTTGATTTATTCGCCAATGTAAGGCCGGTAAAGGTACCCGAGCTGGGGATCGACTGGACCTTTTTCCGTGAAAATACCGAAGGTGCCTATGCCCTCGGCAGCGACGGCATCCATGTGAATGATGATCTGGCCCTTGATTTCACCGTTACCACCAGGGAAGGATCGTACCGTATCATTAAGGCTGCCTTTGACTACGCAAGCAAGAATAAAATCAACAAGGTTACCGTTGTAACCAAAGCCAACGTGGTGAAGACTACCGATGGCAAATTCCTGGATGTAGCCAGACAGGTAGCTGAGGAATACCCGGAAGTGGAATGGGATGACTGGTATATCGATATAATGACCGCCAAACTGGTGGATGAGAAGCGGCGTACCCAGTTCAAGGTAATGGTGCTGCCCAACCTCTACGGGGATATACTTACGGATGAAGCAGCAGAATTCCAGGGCGGTGTAGGCACGGCAGGCAGCGCAAATATTGGAAAGCGGTATGCCATGTTTGAAGCCATTCACGGCTCCGCACCAAGAATGGTGGAAGAGGGACGTGCTCAGTACGCTGATCCCAGCAGCATAATCCGGGCTGCCGGCATGCTGCTTGAACACATTGGATATCAGGACAGGGCAAAGAAACTGCAGATGGCATTGGATTTCTGCGGGCAGTATGAAAAGAGAATTGCCATTACCGGCAGAAGCGGCGGAGCCACAGGGGCAGAGTATGCCGAGTACATAATGACCGTCCTGTCTGATCCTCAGCTGGAACAGAAATGGTTGGAATACGTCAGGTAAGTGAGTAGAGTTAGGAACTGAAAGAGGTCCAAAACCCGGCAGAGCAGGAGGAAGGCTATGCGTAATTTTCAATTAATGCACCCGGCTGATCAATTGGTTACCATTATGCAGCGGATCTATCAATACGGCATGACCACAACATCCGGAGGCAATTTATCCATTCTGGATGACAATGGAGATATCTGGATTACACCCAGCGGAATAGACAAGGGTTCTCTTACCAGGAAGGACATGATCCGGGTGAAGCCCAGCGGGGAAATGGATGGGATACATGCTCCCTCGGTAGAACTCCCTTTCCACGAACAGATCTATCAGAAACGGCCTGATATTCGTGCCATAATTCACGCCCACCCTCCTGCTCTGATTGCATTCAGCATCGTTCGCAGAATTCCCAACACCAGGCTGACTCCCAGCTCCTTTTTCACATGCGGAAAGATCGGTATGGCCAAATATGCCATACCCGGAAGCCAGGAACTGGGCAGAAATATTGCTGAGAAATTTGAGGAAGGCTGTGACATCGTGATTCTGGAAAACCACGGTGTAGTGGTGGGCAGCAGGGATCTCTTTCAGGCTTTTATGGCTTTTGAAACCCTGGATTTCACAGCTCGGCTGGAAATTGAAGCACAGAAGCTGTCAAGACCCAGGGAACTGACTGACAGGCAGCTGGACCTGTCCAAGCACAAGCAGAGTGTAGTGATGGATGAGTTCATTCCCCAGACTTTTTCCAGCGAAGAAAGAGATGCCCGCAAGAAAATGTGTGAGTTTATCCACAGGGCATACGACCAATCCCTCTTTACCAGCACACAGGGTACCTTTTCCCAGCGATTGGAGGACGATTCCTTCCTGATAACACCCTACGGGGTGGACAGAAAGTATTTGGACATTTCCGATATTGTCCGGATAAACAATAACTGGAAGGAATCAGGAAAACATCCCAGTCGTTCCGTAAAACTGCATCAGGCCGTTTATCAGAGACATCCTCAGATCAATTCGGTGATCATCGCGCATCCCCCGAATATTATGGCCTTTGCCATAACAGACAAGGAATTTGAAACCAGGATAATTCCCGAAAGCTATATTCAGCTGAGAAATGTAAAGAAGGTTCCATTCGGCTCATCCTTTATGCAGCCGGAAATGACAGCCGAATCCTTTTCTGCGGATACTCCAATTCTCATAGTTGAAAATGACTGCCTTATCGTAACGGGAAGCAGTCTTCTGGAAGCCTATGACCGTCTGGAAGTGGCCGAATACAGTGCAAAGGCCATTTTATCGGCCAGGACATTGGGCGATCTGGCGGCCATCAGTAATGAGGAAATACAGGATATTGAAGCCGCCTTTAATTTAAAATAGCAGCTTATTTCCAAGCACTTCTGTTTGTATTACCTGCAGAATATTTTGCGCAATGCAAACAGAAGTGCTTTATTTTTCTTTCCGCCTTGTCATCATATATACCATCACAAAATATACAAATGCCCCCAGCATAATCGAAATTATAAGCGACAGGCTGGCATGGAAGCGGTAACTCAGCCACACATGGCTCTGCCTTGCTAAAGCGCCCATGATGCAGGAAGCCAGCAGTGCTTTTATGAATGTAATGCTCATACCTTTTATTCCAAGTGGACCTATCTTTTTCCTCAGGCTGATGAACAGAAGAATAGCGCAAAGAGTAGAGGCTGTGCTGGTAGCCAGGGCAAGCCCTCCTATACCCAGAAACTTCGACAGAATTACATTAAGCAGGATATTTACAGCAAGTGCAAGAGCAGCATTTGTCATAGGAGTTTTGGTATCATGCAGTGAATAAAAAATTCTGGTCAGCACATCACTTATGCCCATCCCCGCTATACCTATGGAATAGAAAAAAAGAGCATCCGCTGTCAGGCTGCTGGCAGCAGCATCAAAGGCTCCTCTGCCGAAAAGCATATTTACGATTGGATTCGCAAATATCATTGCTCCTATGGAGGCAGGTACTGTCAGCAGACATATGCTGTTTACCGCCTTTGAGAGAATAAGCTTTACTGACCCGATATCCTTGTCTGCTGCCATTTTGGATGCCTTGGGAAAAAGAACTGTTATGAAGGCTGATACAAATATGCTGCTTATAAAAGATACCAATCTGTTGGCATACTCCAATGCAGATATGCCACCGATGGTAATGCCCGATGCAATTGTTCTATCCACCAGCAGATTTATTTGATTAATGGAAGTACCCATGATTACAGGAAGAGACAAAAAGACCATTTCTTTGACATGCTCATCCTTCATATCAATCTTAAACTGATACCTGTAACCTGCTTTATATGCAAATACCATTACAAAAATAATCTCGGACAAAGCACCGAGTATTTTGCCTAAAGGCAGCAGTATCAGGCTGTACCTATAGCTTAATACTATAGCAGAGATAATAATTATGTTAAGCGGCAGGCCGACAAGTGTAGGCACAATATAGTTGTTGTTCATCTGAAGCAGGCTGTTATATATGTAAATTGCCCCTGTAAAGTATACGCCGAACAAAGTTACTCTTGTAAACCGGACGGCCAGAGCCAGGGTTTCGCCTTCAAAGCCGGAGGCAAAAAGCTTTACAATCGGCTGTGTGAAAACAAAGCCGGAAAGGACTATGACTGTGCATAAAATCCCCAGTAAATTAATCAGATTATTAGTGAATCTGTGTCCTTCCTCCATGCCGGATTTTGATACAATGCGATTATACATCGGTATATATCCGGATGAAATGCCGGCACCAATGAAGCCGAATATTACGCTGGGTATTGTAAGGGACATTAGAAACACATCACTTATATCAGAAGCCCCATAGTAATATGACAGGGTAATATCCCTGACAAATCCAATTACTTTTGACAGTATGCTAAGAATCATAATAATAAGGACAGTCCTGCCAATGCCCTTCTTATGAATTTTGTCCCCTTCCGTTCTCGGTCTGCCGAATTCAGATATTCTTTTTAAAAGCCTTTTATACTGCAAAAAATGCTGCAATCTTTTTCTAATATTTAAATGACTCCATCTTTCAGCCCAGAAGTTCAGGTAGAAAATTCTAATATAGTCTATTCTGTTTTCCTGATGAAATTCCAGACCGAAGATCCTAAACAGGATTTTCAGGCTCCTATCATATGCACCGGCCAGATAATTGTTTAAGTAATAATAGTTATTTCCTCTGAAGGCCTGATCAGTTAGCAGCCAGAAAATATCATAAAAAAATATGAAGCTGTCTGTGAATTCCAGATCAATATATTTTATACTATGCTCCTGTCTTCCCCTCAATAAAATGTTGGGTGTCCACAGATCCCCGTGGAGTTTGAGAAATGGAAAGCGGGCTGCCAGCAGACTGTGATCAATGTTTCTTATGAGACCCAAACCAATTCTGTCATCCGGATCCAGCTTTAAAACCAGGGAGAGAGAATTGTCGGTATAATAGCTGCCGGAGCTTTTAGCTTTTCTGAACAAGTGATAATAACGCCTGAACACATCGTTTATTACATACGAATAATCATCCTCCGACCACTGTTTAACAGGCCTGGCCGTGAAAAGCTCCTCTACTGTAACACAGGCCTCCCGGTTGTAACCCAATATTTGGGGAAGGGGAAGAAAGGGGCTGAAATATGAATAGTTTGCAAGAGTTTCATTGAAGTCGGCAGGGTCCAGGTAGGAGGTTACCACCTTCTTGTTTGTGAAATCAAATATTTTCAGGTTTTTTCTGTACAGGCCCAGTGAACATACAGTTCCCTTCATATTTATTTGGTTATCAAAAATACTGCTGTCATGTGTTATAGTAATGCTTTTGCTGAAAAACAATACTTTTAAAATGTAAAGAATAAAACCCCAAATAAGCTTTCTTTCCGTCCCAAACAGTTCACGTGCTTTTTTATGACTCCATCCGTCCTTTAAGTATATATAGGACAAGGAATTATCAAAGGCATATTCTCCCGGGTGCAAAAACTCGCTTGTCTTCTTCAAAAGGTTAATTAATGCCTTCTTATTTTTAATAAATGCCAGCAGTCCTCTAATCATTGAGCTTCTCCTTATCTCCTGCACACATT
The DNA here is from genome assembly GCA_012839095.1 of Clostridiales bacterium. Lineage (GTDB taxonomy): Bacteria > Bacillota > Clostridia > Caldicoprobacterales > DTU083 > DUOA01. Next base: position 5,635 of record DUOA01000161.1, on the reverse strand, counting down.
TTGTCTGCCGAAAGTATCCCTAAAAAGATCCAAAACATCCGGGCATTATTCAATGATACTGCAAGGGAGCCGATAGAAAAAACAACCAGCATGTCGGCTGCTATACTGATGTTTCTCTCAGATCTCCTTTGTAAAACGGCCTTTCCTGCTGTGCAAAATATATAAGCAAACAAGATCGTTGCGTATATAATTCCCCATTCGGAGTACAACTGGAGATATGTATTATGAGCTATGACATCTGTTCCAAAAAATATTTCTGCCAAACCGGAATAAGTACCCAGGCCGATACCCATTACAGGGGATAATTTTATAAGCTTCAGGGCAACTATCCAGGCAAGGTCCCTTCCTGAACCCATTCCGGAAACAGCACTGCCGAAGTCAGTAAAAATCACGCTTATTCTGCCAAGAGCGGGCAGCCTGGCGGTTAAATCATGAATTAAGTTTCCGGAAAAAGCTGATATGTATACTGCAACAACTGTTATTATAGATGCCGGGAGCAGCCAGATGATAAAAGAAACCTTTAACCTGTTTTTCAATGATACTTCCACCAACTGAATTAATGCATACACCAATATAGTTATCAGCCCGGTTTTCGAACCGGAAGCCAGGACAGCTGCCAAAAAAATAATGCATATTAGGAATCTTAGGAAACCATTTATATCCTTTACCCTGCAGAAGTATGTTAAAGCCGATGCCTGTACTAGTGAAAAGTAATTGGGATCATTCATCAGTCCGGTCAGCCTCACACCTTCATATACCAGAATTGATGACAGGGGCTTATTGCCAGACAGCATGGCGATGATGCCCAAACATCCGATAAACAGGGCAGCATATGAATAATACTTGATTAAGGTTTCCTCCTGCTTCAGCAGTACAATACAATTGCCCAGAATATAATAAAAAAAACTTACAGCCAGCTTAAGGTAATTGATCAATATCGATGTCATTGGGGGGAAAAAGTTAAAGGCAGCCGGAACATAAAAAAATGATACAAACAAGCTATGAGCAGTCAGGGCTGTAAAATACAGCAAGGACACCCTTGATACAAGAAGTTTTTGAGTGCTGATTAAAATCAATAAGGTCAGGAAGCAGAAAAAATCAGCAGCTGAGAGGTTGACACCGAATATAATGCCTGATTGATTCAAGGATACTGCCATAAGAATTATTATTGAGGCAAAAAGCCCACTGTTAAACTTATCCCTGGTTTGACGGATAAAATATCCCATCCCTCAGGCACCATCCTTATCCTGTAGTATCAATACTATCCGTATATTTTCTGTAAATCCCTTCCATAGTGCAGTTTTCAAGCAGACCGCTGTCTATCTTCTCCCTGGCGTAAGTAAAAATTTCCTCCAGACCCCTGAGCAGGCCGTCAGCATCTGAAGCCAGATTACAGGGATGAAACCACATGTGAAAGACTTCGCCTCTCTTTATAGCCCTGTCAATACCCTTTTTAGCTTTTAAAACCCGGTTTATTATTGGAATAAAGCGCCTGATTCCCGTTCTTGACAGGTACAACATATTCCCCTGCGTATTCAACAGTCCATGCTCATCCATATATGGAATTGATGTTTTTGGGGATATGCAAAAAAACTCATCAAGGATGTGGCACACCCGGCGGAGAATGCCGGTTTTTATTGACTTGTACCACTCATTTCCGCTGCCTCTGTAGATCCTAATTCCATACTTTCTAAGAATGGACTTATACCCTTCTGAATTACGCGGAAATACAAAGGATGACAGGCAAACTCCCAAGTCCTCCGCAGTTTTTACACATTCTGAAATATCCGCTTCCGCACATTGGGCAGAACATCCCGGATCACCTAAAATTATATGGCTGAAGCTGTGGCATGCAATTTCATGCTTTGGCTGTGCAGAACGAATGCTGCACAAAATATCCCTGCCATACCATATTGGTTCCTCACGTATATTGGCAGCAGGATCCTCTGAAAACCAATCCTTTTGATACCAACTGTAGTTGGGACGGACAAGACCTTTGTGCTTCATACCCTGCTCGGAGCTGCATTCATCCAGCATAAGATGCCCTACAAAGGCAAAGGTAGCAGAAATTTGATATTTCTCCAATAGCCCCAGCAGCCTCCGGATACAGCTTCGGGTATTATGGAGGTGCTTTCTTTCCAGGTCTGATATTCCAAGATCAAAGCTGCCCCAGGCAAGCTCCGTATCCAGGCTTAGTACAAAGCTGCCCCTGCCCTTATCTCCGGTTTCACGGCTCTTACCCCCATTCACTTCCAGGCCGGAATAAATCTTTTTTAGTTCCGGCAATATATTTTCTATAGCATATTTGCCTGCCAGCTTATGGTTTTGCTCACCAAACCTTTTCCTCAGCTCCGGTGATTGATACAAGGCTTCAATGGCTGCAGCAAAGTCCTCAGCATTGTCTTCCACCAGATATCCGTTCTGATTGTGTACGATAAGATCTCTGTTGCCTCTGCATCCGGTGGCAACCACCGGCAGACCCGAAGCCATGGCTTCCATGACAAAGACCGGCAGCCCCTCCCGTCTGGAGGATGATACGGCAATATCGGCAATTTGCAGCAGGTTCGGTACATCATTGCGCCGCCCCAGGAGCTTGACCTTATCCTCCAAATTCAGGTCGGAAACTCTTTTCCGGTAATCCCTGCCTTTTTCCCCTTCTCCTGCCAGAAGCAGAATGATGCTCCTGCCTCTGTCACTTAGCAGTTTAGCAGTATCAATCAGCAGATCCTGATGCTTATTGTGGTTTAGTTCAGCTGCAAAGAGCAGGATAAAGTCGCTTTTCCTGTAACCATAGGCCTTTCTAAGCCGAATCTTTATCTCGTCGCGCTGAGGCGAAAATCTTGTAAGGTTCATGCCTACTCCGTTAATTAGGAAAACTTTTCCGCCCCTCAGTTTCATTTTGCGGGCTGCAATATAATCCTCACTGTTCATTGTAATAAGGGCATCTGTCCACCTTGCTGCCAGTCTTTCCATAGAGTAGAAGAGCAGCCGGTTTTTCATGGGAGCCCCCTTATAAAAGTGAAAGCCATGGGCAGTGTAAACGACTTTGACATAAGGGATTTTCCTGCATGCCAGCCTGGTTAAAAATGCAGCTACAGGGGTATGAACATGGACGATGTCATATTTCCCGGCTGCTATAAGTTTACTTATTCTCTTGTATGCATAGTAATTATTCAGACTAAGAGGATTTCTTTCAAACTCAATATTAAAAGCCTTCAATCCCAGCAGAAAAACTTGGGGACTGAGTTCACTTAACCCGTTGCAGGCTATGTCCACCCTATGCCCCATATCCAGCAATAGTTCTATATGCGGAAGAAGGAAGGCATTAATCGTTCCGGATACTGTGGTCACATACAGTATTTTCAATCATAGCACCTGACCTTTCCTAAAGGAACTGTCGTATCGTTTCAGCATTTCATGCACTCCCCAGTTAAATAAGTAAGAGGGGGCACCGGGACTTGACAATGCGTCATATCTGATTCTTATATCTCTTTCCGGAATACCAAGCAAACTCAACGCAAAATTTATGTATACAAACTTTGCCTGCCACAAGTATTGAAACCAACGTATATATCTGTTTAACCCCTTACGCTTGTTGCTCCTGTAGAAGCTGTAAAATGATGCGTAAGAGGCGGGAGCCATTCTTCTTCTGATTCTCCTTAAATTATCGTATCTGTAATTGAAGCCGGCTCCTTTTTTGTCCATACCGAACATGTTTCTGTCCACTCCCCGGGTTTCCAATATCCGTCTGGGTATGGGGCGGTCATAGCTCCCTCCTACAGAATATGGCTTCATCTCCTCCGATGTGCTGATCCTGTGTATGGAAGGCCAGTCCGTAGCACCAAAGGAAACAGGCAGCAGGGGTATATACCCTGTTCGCAGCCGGAACTCTATAAAGCTGGTTTCAGAAATAACTGCTTTGGTGCAGCGCATTACCCGGTTAAGATCGGTTCTGCTGATTTCCCAGAATTCATCGCCATAGTTTCCCTTAAAAACAAGATTGCCCCTGAATTCATTTTCGAAGGCAGAGAATACAATCTCGCTGCCCAGCTCCCCTGATGACAAAAACTCAGCTTCAACAAGCCTTTCATTTGTCATATAGGCGTCTGCGCTCCTCTTGACAATATTTTTATATCCCAGCCTTTGAGCTATGTCCTCACCGTTATCATCTGCATACTTTTCAGGCATGTTAAAGGTAAGCGCAGTTTCACAGCCAAAGTCCCGAGCAAGTGCCGCACAGGCTGCAGAATCATAACCATTGGAAATTGTTGCTGTCATTCCATATTTAATTTTTCTGCCGTCGCTTTGCGCGTTTTTTATTGTCGCATCCAAAGCCGACATCAGAGAACCATAATAATGATCAAAGCTCACAAAGGGGCCCGTTCGTGCTTTGTCTTCTTCTCTTATCTGCAAGGAATCGTCGGTAATGATATTGCAGTAATAGTGCAGTCTGATTTTATTATTATCTGCAAGGGGCAGATACCTCTTATAACTTTCAGTTCCCAGCATCATGGTGTTAAAGTCCCGCTCGTAATCAAGATATTCAGGGTCCAGGCGCAAATCAGACATAAAGAGTATAAAGGGCAGTGAGTTGGATATATACAGCATGTCTCTTACTGATACTGTATACAGCCGTTCCATGTTATGAGTAGGTGTGGCAAAGATTACCATGTGGTTAGAATCTGATTCCTGCAAACTTCCTCCTGAACCCATGAAAAAACAGGACTTTGCAAACTCACCTTTTTCAAAGTCGCCATTCCACGCCCCTTCAACAAAGAACCTGTCACGGGTTTCTACTCCGCTTCCATGATAGACATGCATATTCTTATCACCTGACCGCAAAACTGCACACCAGGCCAGTTTTGGCAGTTTGCCGTTTTCATGGAATATGAAGTTCATTTGCAGCCTCCATTCCCCAGCAGTTCAAGGGTGTCAAAAAACAGGGGCGTTCCTCCCGTATGAAGAAAAAGAATGTTTTTACCCTTAATTTTTTGAGTTTCTATGTGCTTTTTCATACCATAAAAAGCCTTGCCGGTGTAAATTGCATCCAATGGAATCCCGTCACTAGCCAGGACTGTCTTTATAGTTTCCAATATGCAGTCATTATGACTTCCATATCCGCTTAGTATATATTCATCTATAAAGACAACTTCATTTAAACTTATGTTTTTATTTAAAAAATCTATACCTGTGCTTAAAAGATATTCACTTACGCTTCTCATTACAACTTCACAACCATAAGGATTTCTACGCGCTATGCTTATCCCTACTATGGTTCCGGCAGCCCCATTTACAGTCTTGCCGCATATCAGTCCGGCTTGAGTAGTGCCTGTGCCTGAAGCCAGGAAGATATAATCAAAACACAGCCCTTGCTCACTTTCATAAGCGGCTATCTCCTGATAAGCTTTCACATAGGCCCTGGTGCCGATATTGCCGTGGCCTCCTCCCTGTATAAAATAAGGCTTGTAACCCTTTCCGGTCAGCTCTTCCATTTTTTCATTGATAACTCTGCCTGTCTGTGACAGAGGGCATGTTGTGATTTCCGCTCCAAGCAGCTCGGTTAATCGGCTGTTAGCGGTCTGATAATCGCTATCATCAGGGGTAATGATGTGACATTTTAAATTCAGGCAGGCTG
>DUOA01000160.1 GCA_012839095.1 Clostridiales bacterium | reverse complement strand
GCAGCGTAGCCAGGGTGGTAAGGGATGCCGGCATACATATGAAATTACCGCTTGTGGAAACCGCCACCAAGGTATCTTTGACCAGGCGTCACCAGATTGAATACGGATATCGGACCCTCAGAGGTTCCAGTATCATGAGCGAGTCAAATTATGCAGAGATCCCGGAAGAACAGATCGTGATTGTGGAGGCAGTAGGGAACAACAGCTCTCTGGTGCTGACAGAGCTGATTGTGGAATACCGGGTATCCAATCCCATTCATTATCTATACAAGGTGGATGATTTGGAAAACACCATTCGTCTGGTGCTTGAGGATACGCTTCGCAACACCCTGCAGTCCGTTACCTTGGATCAGGCCCTGACCGACAAGCTGTCCATTGATGCGGAAATCAAGCCGGAGATCCAGCGTAAACTTAATTCCTATGAGGCAGGGGTTGAAATAATCGAAGTGAAAACCCAGAATACATCCCTGCTGGATTCCGTTGATATTGCTTACCGGGAAATTGAGAAAGCCAATCAGTACCGAAACAGCAAAATTGAAGAGGCACAGAAGTACACCAATACGGTAGTGCCCGCAGCAGAAGCCGAGGCTACACAGCTGATCGAGCAGGCTAAGGCACACAGGGCAAGGGTGGTAGCCCGTGCAAAGGCTGATGCCGCAGAATTCAAAGCCATATATGCCGAATATGTAAAGAATCCCGATATTATCCGGGAGAAAATCTATACCGACAGCATGCAGGCCTTTATTGCCAACAACAAGGTTATCATTGATACAACTTCAGACAGCAGCCTGTACAAGTTCTACAACATTGACGACAGCAGCGGAGGCAGCAGGCAGAATACCGGTCAGCAGGCGGCCGGTGCCGGTATAACGCAGGATATCATAACTGAAGAAGAGGCTCTTGAACAGGGCCGGGAAACGGAAGTGCCGGAGGTGGAAGTAAATGAATAAGACGGTGAAAAAAGCAATAACAGCGGCTGTTTTGGTGTTTCTGCTCCTTATTCTTCTGGCCAATTCCACCTATATCGTAAGGGAGGATGAAGTAGCAGCAGTTTCCCGGCTGGGCCGAGTGGATCGGGTTCTGGTAAATCCGCTGGACAGGGAGCTGTTGGAAACCGGCTTTTCATCCAGGGGATTGTCTGTGGATATCATAACAAAGAAGGGGCTTAACTGGAAACTTCCCTTTATTGAGACTGTCGGTAAGTTCAGTGCCAAATACCATACCTACCGTTCTGAATCCGCCACCATTAACACCTATGACAGCAGACGGATCGACCTCAGCATATTTGCCCAGTACCGTGTGGTAAACCCCGCGTTGTTCCAGATGACTATAGGCCGTATGGACGATTCGGGCTCCGTAATGGATGACCGCGTATATCCTGCTGTGATTCAAACCGCCAATACCCTTGCCTTCCATGAATTTTTCGACAAGAATAAGGTTTCGGAAGCCTTGGATGCCAAGAAGGATCAATTAAATGAGGATTTAGTCTCGCAGTATGGCCTTTATATAGTGGATATCGGGATTTACCGCAAAAACTTCCCCCAGGCCAACATTGCCTCCATCGAAGAGAAAATGATTCAGGAAATCCAGAAGGAATCGGAGAAACTGAGGGCGGAAGGAGACTCCATGCT
>DUOA01000159.1 GCA_012839095.1 Clostridiales bacterium | reverse complement strand
TGGTATAATCCTATTATGAAAACACAAGAAAATTCAGTTGAAAAATTAGCAAAGATAATTGAAGAAAAAGACCGCAGAATCGCTGAATTGGAAAGCCAAGTGGAATGGTTCCTGTCACAACTCCGTCTTTCAAAACACAAGCAATATGGTGCATCCAGTGAACAGACAGACTCAAACCAAATATCTATATTCAATGAAGTTGAATCCACCGCTGATCTATCCAAATCCGAACCGGAGATAACTGAGGTAAAGGCACATTACCGCAGGCGTACACGCCTTACTACAGATAAGCTGCCCGAGGATTTACCTGTTGAGGTTATTGAGCATGAGATTCCTGAAGAGGATAGGAATTGCTCAGAATGCGGCAGTATGCTGCATACAATGGGAAAGGAAATCCGTGAGGAAATTAAAATAATTCCTGCAAAAGCAGTAGTCGTAAGGCATGTACGCCATGTTTATGCCTGCCGGAATTGTGAGACTGCTTCTGATCATGTACCGATAGTAAAGGCAGATATGCCTGAACCTGTAATTAAAGGTGGATTTGCTTCCCCTGAAGCCATAGCGCATATTGCTGTACAAAAATTTATGATGGGCTCTCCGCTATACCGTCAGGAGCAGGAATGGAAGCAAAACGGCATTTTATTATCAAGGCAGACCATGGCAAACTGGCTCCTGAAGGCAAGTCATGACTGGCTTGAACCTTTGTATGAAAAGATGAGGCTAAAGCTCCTGGAGCACAGTGTTCTACACGTGGATGAAACCACGGTTCAGGTGTTAAAGGAACCGGGAAGGGCGGCACAATCAAAAAGCTATATGTGGCTTTACAGGACCAGCGGGGAGGCAAAAAGCCAGATTATTCTTTATGATTATCAGCCTGACAGGCGATACACTCGCCCGGCAGAGTTTTTGAGGGGATTCCGTGGTTTTATACATACTGATGGATACGAGGCATACCATAGGCTGCCTGATAACATAAAAGTTGTAGGCTGTCTGGCACATCTCCGGCGCAAATTCTTTGAGGGGCTGAAGATTCTGCCTAAGGAGAAGCAGAAGGATTCAGACCTTTTGAAAGGTGTGGAATATTGCGACCGATTGTTCCGCTATGAAAGGGAGTTTGCTTCGCTGACCCCGGAAGAGCGTTTGGATAAAAGACAAAGCTTATCAACACCTCTGTTTAATGAATTTTACAATTGGATGGAAGGCTTAGGAGCACTGCCCGGCAGCATGCTGGGTAAGGCGGTATCCTATGCCCGTTCACAGAGAAAATATATTGAGAGATATTTAACCGACGGGCGGCTGGAGATCAGCAACAATCGGGCTGAACGCAGTATTAAGCCTTTTGTAATAGGGAGGAAAAACTGGTTATTCTCGAACACACCTGCAGGTGCAAGATCCAGCGCCATATATTACAGTCTTATTGTAACTGCAATAGAAAACAGACTAAATCCTTTTGAGTACTTGACATGGGTTCTAACCCAAATGCCGAATCTTGGCAAGCCTGGGTATGCTGCGTCTGTTGAAGAACTACTGCCAGACAGCACCGTTTTACCTGAAAAGGTTTTTGTGCCAATGTCCAAAAAAGAACCTGAGCAGTATGCCTGGGAGGAAGAACAATGAAAACAGGAAAACATACATCGTTTTTGATAAACTTTATTAAGGATTTCATAGATGGTGAGATAGATTGTTACTTTTTTAAAATGGATTACTCTGCCTACGTAATTGAACATTTTCCTCATATGGAATATGAAAATCCCAGGCTTGCGGACCGATTCGCAGATACAATAGATTATGCATTTGAACATGGAACTAATCTAAGATTAACAGATGAAGAATTCAGGGCTGAAATATCTGCTGCATTTGATGAATGGTTAGGAAAAACGAAACGGGACATAATTTAGTTTATGTCCCATTCTTTTTGACGCTTACGATTTCCTGCTCCAGAACGCCAAGCAAACTTTCTTCATAACCCAAATCCATCTTAATCATATCCTTTCCTCCTGCACGATCAGTTTCAGCAATTATGGTAGTGTCAAGAATTTTTCGCACATTTAGAGGCGACCCTATTGCGCCTACAGTTATACTTAACTCCTTAATGAACCACCAAGGCTCTGCAGGATGGCTGTCAAGGGCGTGCCACAGCACGGGCTTCAGC